>QKDO01000045.1 GCA_003252075.1 Nitrospirota bacterium | reverse complement strand
GAAGGCGCTTGTTGACAGACTCAAGAAAGAATACCCCGTGGAGATCACCCTGGAGCTTCCTCAGGGCAATAACGGCAGGTAAACTCTGCCTATTCGTCATCAGTCCAGCGTGCCGATGATGATGGGTATGCTTGCATGATTTCTTTCTCCTCAAGGGTGAATTGCATCATCCAAAGGATTGCGATCTCGTTGACCCGCATTCGCTTCTTAGTCCTCGTTCTGCTATTTCTGGCGCCGCTGTTGCTTTCGGGAACTGCAGAGGCCCTGGTTGCCCAACAGCTGCCGAGAACCTTTCGACTTAATGGCGACCTGACTCTTTTCTACGACCGTTTTTGGGGTTCAGAACGTGACACTGTTGATCGTTTTGTCTACAGTCTCAACTTGAACTTCCATGGTTTTGTGGTCGATCCGCGGCTCATCCAGGTCGACCTTTATGGCAATTTTACCCAGAATTTCGAGGAAGAAGGAACCAGCACCATGGATGGGTTCCGCGCAACGGTCCGTTTTTTGACTGAGCCGCCGCGGAAGGGAGTCCTGAGATTTTTTCCCCAGCCCTTAGAGCTGCGGTATGCCTATAATTCCTACGAGCAGGGTGACAGTCAGGAATACGGGATCAGCATGGCATATCGGCTTGCGAGACCGAGACCCTCAAACGGCAGGCTCCTCAACAACGGCAACGGCAATGGCAATGGAAACGGAAAAGAAAAGCAGAAATTCACCTGGATCACCCTGCCGAACCTCTATCTTGACTACAACAGGTATGAGACCACGACAGAATCGAACAAATACGTGAATGACCGCTTCGACCTCAGGGCAGAGGCGTTCCGTGAACACATCGACTTATCTGCTGAATATCTCTATTACAAGAATACCCTGAACGGAGACGTAAGCTCGAAAACCCAGTACCTCGAGTTCCAGGCTAATTATCACCAGTACTGGAAAGAGACTTCCACACGTCTGGACAGTACCAACATCTTATATTTTGAGAAAACCTTGGATCGAAAGACCGTGTCATTCACGGACCGGACATACTGGGTAAAGAACTTCGGCCTGGACCTGAGGGATTCGGCAGTGGTGAGCGGAGGGGGGCGGTATCTCGACAACGAAGTCAACAAAGAATATACTTTGGATCTGAGCGCTTCCTATGGCAAATTCTTTTCCGAGCGGTTCAATACCTTTACGACTGCGGGCGCCGATTATCTCAAAAACGACGACGATACCCAGGTCGGCGAACAGGCCCAGTTCAACATGCAATACCGCCTTTCCAATATCTTCAACCTCACCGGCCAGGCAAATGCCGGCAACAGGGATGACGGCACGTTCTACGGATTCAATGTGGGGCTCCTCTCCCGCAAGTTGATCTCGATCAACCCTGCCTATGAATACCGGCACGGAGATTTTGAATCGGAAAAGACCACGGTCAATACATTCTATCTCAATCTCTCTGCACCGCTCTTCCGTCGCATGAGCTTTTTTTCTCAAAATTATTACCGGATCATTGATACCACGGACAATGCCGCGTCATCAAAGGAAAAGACGCTCAATCTCCAGGGTAACCTCTATTGGACCATTTCCCGGTATACGATCTCGGTCGGCGCCTCGCATATACGCACAAACTTCAGCGGCGATGAGACGGGAGATATCCTGACCGGGACCGTACACCGCGGCGATGGGAAAATCACCCTCACGACCATTAACGCGAACCTCTCAACGTACCTGGCGAGAGGAACGATGCTGAATGTTTATGCCTATTATCAGAAGGAGAAGGACGCGCCTGCCCTGAAATCCATCTCGCCGACCCTTACCTGGCAGTGGCGCCAAATCACGCTCACCGCTCGCTACATTTTCAACAGTCGCGGCGATTCCCGCAACGATCACCGGCTTTTCCTCCGTCTGACCCGGCGGTTCGACAGTATTTTCAGACCTTTTTGGTAAGGCGGTAAAATGCATAAATGCTGACGATCGACCACGGTATATATTCACCCGATGATCGGGAGACGGTGACGGTACAGGCGCATAGGGCGGGACAGAGGTATGGAATTTTACTGACTCGTCTTTTCTGCAGGAGAACAGGGTATTGCCTATCTCTTTTCCTGATGACGGTCGTTCTCATCTCTTGCACGTCGCAAAGGGCCGTGATAGACCGGTCAGCCATGGAAAAGATACTCTGGCCGGGACCGCCGGAAAAACCGCGCGTCTCTTATCTCTGGAATGTCTCGCTTCTTTCCGGAAGTGAGGGGAGTCGGGCAGCGAGTTTTCTTGCCGGAGAAGATGACGCCACGGACCCGAGAACTTCGGAGAGATTGCTGAGGCCCTACAGTATCTTCGTTGATGAGCAGGGGGTGCTGTATATCACCGATCCGGGGGCATACCGCATAACGATCATAGACCCGAAGAGCAATGAGACCCGGAATATCCTCGATGCCGGAAAGCAGGAATTCCTCTCCCCCATAGGTATCGTTGCGTTCCAGGGGAAGATATATGTCAGCGATTCATTGCTGAACAAAGTCTTCATCTTCGATGCAGAAGGCAGGCTCGTGGGGGAGTTCCAGGGAGAATTCAAACGGCCGACCTCACTTGCGCTTGACAGGGCGCGCGGCAGGATCTGCGTGACCGATACCCTTGCCCATGTCATATACCAGTATGATCCTGATGGACGACGGCTGGGCGCGCTGGGCAGGAACGGCTCTGAAGCCGGTGAATTCAACTTCCCGACGCACATCTGGATAGACAGAGCAGGCAGGCTCTACGTCACGGACGCCATGAACTTCAGGATACAGATATTCTCACCTGACGGCGCATACGAGAGAAGTATCGGCATGCTCGGCGATGCCTATGGAGATCTGGAGAAGCCAAAGGGGGTAGCTGTTGACAGCGACGGGAATGTCTATGTTGTGGACTCGATAAAGGATATGGTGAAGATATTCAGCAGGGAGGGGAAGTTGTTGCTCTTCTTCGGCCAGCAGGGGCGCGATTTTGGACAATTCTGGCTCCCTTCTGGTATTTTTATAGATGAGAAGGATCATATATATGTCGCTGACACCTACAACAGCAGGGTACAGGTGTTCAGGTACCTCGGGAATAAGTAGATGTGCCTTCTTCCGGAAGTGACCGTTATCTGCAGGGATAAGTACGCATGAGTCGAAGATTGTCAATTGCATGGTGTATCATCATGATGACGGTCATTATCAGCGCATCTAAAGTGCATGCCGGGATCGCCACGACAAAGCATAACCTGTCCACGAGCGGTCCTGGCCCGATCAAGGCGACTACCGAGCAGCGGGTCTGCGTATTCTGCCATACGCCGCATCGTGCCATTGCGGATGTGGCGGGGATCGGTGTCCCTCTCTGGAATCACACCCTGAGCGTGGCATCATACCAGCTCTTTAGCAGCGCGACGCTCTTAAGCCCAACAAGCCCTGTGATCCAGCCTGACGGGAGCTCGCGGCTTTGTCTGAGCTGCCACGACGGGACGGTAGCCCTCGGCTCGGTCGTAAATACCGGAAATACCTTAAGCTCCCTTACTTTGATCAACACCGCTCCTGGCGGAGTCATGCCGGAGGGCGTCAATAATGTCGGCACCGACTTAAGCGGTGACCATCCGATATCCATAGAACTGAACAGTGCCCTGATCAACGATAAAGCGCAGCAGTGCGACAGCGGCCTGGTATCATTCAAGGTCTGCAGTCCTCCTGTGGGCTCGCCCGTACACCTCGAAAGGACGAACAACAGGTATGGCGCCGGTGCCGCCACCGGGGTGGGTGTGCAGTGCGGCTCCTGTCATGACCCGCACGAAGATCCCATCCCGGGCGTAACGGTCTTCCTCAGGGCCGGCGACAGGATTAACCATGACGAACTGTGCAATGCCTGCCATATAGCTGATTGCGCGGCAGCCTGCCCATGATCCATTTCAGGGATATCCTTTCAGTGATCCAGAAACGCCCTGCTGAGAGATTTGCTTCAGATAGTGCCTACCATAAGCTTCTTCCCCTTATCTTTTTCCTATGGACCTGCTGCTTCTGGTTTGTGGCTTCTTCCTCATCTGCCGGCGTGCCGACGCACTTGGATAAGACGAAAGTCAAGGTGGAATGCAGCGAATGCCACAAAGGTCACGGCAAAAGGGGCACGACCATGCTTGCCAAGGCAAAGGATGACTTCTGTTTTCAGTGCCACAGCCTTACCGGAAAAGCAAGCGATATTTACAGCCAGCTGTCCAAGCGGTCAAATCACCGGATTCTGGAGACATCCCGGTATCATGTGCCGGGAGAGGAATTGCCCGCAAAAGACATTGCAGCACCGCGACACGCATCATGCTATGACTGCCACAATGTCCATAAATCGGAGAAGGATGCTCAACTGAAAGGGATACGGGGCTACGCGGGGAAGGGAGCAAAGCCAAGGAAGATGACCAGAGAGTACGAAGTCTGCTATAACTGCCATGCAGACAGTGCAAATCGCGGGAGTGATGAGCTGGATGTATCACTTGATTTTGATCCTGCAAATCCTTCCTACCATCCTATCGAGACGTACGGAAGGAATTCCTTTGTCCCGAGTCTCCGCAGAGAATACAGGAAGTCCAGCCTGATCGATTGTTCAGACTGTCACGGCAATGATGATCCGTCAGGCCCCAAAGGGCCTCATGGATCGATCTATGAACCGATCCTGAGGTATCACTATGTCCGAACACAGGGGCCGGAAAGTCCGAGGTCCTATGAGCTCTGCTATGCCTGCCACGAGCGGAGGAGCATCCTCGCTGATGAGAGCTTCAGGGCGCACAAGGTCCATATTGTCTACAATCAGATCTCCTGCGCCCAATGTCATGACGCCCATGGGAGCAAATATGAGCCTGCGCTCATCAATTTTGACAGGACAGCGGTTTTTCCGAATTCCCTGGGTGAACTTACCATGCTGCCGACGGTACAGGGTCGTCCGAGATGCTCTCTTTCCTGCCACGTAAATGGACATATCTCTGAGCATAAACTTAACAGGAATCTGCTTTACAGCGTAAACGGGCGCTCTGTTTCTCAATGGTAGGGCATTGCACCCGGGTCTCTCTGCCTGTTTTTTTGGATTTTCCGATATTGATCTGGATAGAGGCCGAAGTTTATCTCCGAGACGATAGATTTACCATAGGGTCATTCCGGCCCTTGTCCCGGTTTGAGCGGGGCCTGCAGGAGTGACATCCACAAAAAAGCCAGAAGTCTCTTTTTTGTTCATTTGTACATATATAATTAAAAATATTCTTGACATCACGTCGAGTTATGTTGGAAAATACGTCATAATCCTGGTCTGAAAAAAATATATAGGCGCTTGGGTCAAAAAACGCAGACTGTGCACAATCCC
>QKDO01000071.1 GCA_003252075.1 Nitrospirota bacterium | reverse complement strand
TGTTTGGCTTAGTCTCAAACAACATCGCTGGCTATTGTATCTCCTGATCATGATTATTATTTTAGGTTGGTATAAGCTATTAGCCTTATAGGAGAAAGTTGTAAAGTAGACAAAGAGGGCTGTTGCACATTGCTTCCTGTAATAAATATACGTTGGGCATAGTTAAATGATGCGGACTTCTGAATGAAAAAAACACTGTACTTGTTTATTCTCCTGCTCATCCTTGGTGTCATATTTATGACAATAGTTGGACGTCAACAGAAAAGGGATCGCCTCCTTATTCCAGAGGGCTATGTCGGCTGGGTTGTAGTGCATTTTTCAGTTCCAGGGGCTGCAGCTTTGGATATGGAGGAAGGCTTTCGTTTAATCAAAATAGATTCGAATGGGGAAGCATTCACTTCGTCTGCATTGATCCCTGGTGAAGGGTATTATGATGAATATTTTTATGTTACTGCAGACGGGATAAGAAGACGTGTGCCCAATTCATACTTTGGTGCAGGTGGTGGCACTGAGGGTACGTTGGATGCAGGGCAAGCCTATAAAAGCATTTGTAGTTTTATATGGATCGGCACAAAAGAACAGTACGAGAAAATGGGCAGGCCAGATTTAGACAAGAAATGTTGACCGTATGCGAGGGCAATACTGCTTCCTGTTATCAATGCCCCGACGGTATGCTCCAGTGGTGCGGAGTACAACTGGTAAAAGTTAACGACATGCATGAGGGTCGCGGGAATACAGACGCTAGTAATGAAAAAGAAAGACGGCCGTTCCCGCAGCCCTCTCGATGCTTTCGATGAATTGTATGGGAATTTAATTTGCGGAGCTACCGCCTTCTCCAACCACTCCAAGCAGGAAAGCCGCTTTCATCTCTAAGCTTTAGCATTTCATCTCCTTTTTTAACTTCTGCAGCGATAAGAACTGGTTTGCCTTCAAAAGTAATTCGTGAACCTTTGACCTCAACTTTGTCCTTCGGTTCAATTTTAACGTCTTGATTTTCAATAAACCATGCAGGACCCATATGAACAGATATTGTTTCCTTATCTGTTTTTACAGTCATATGAACACCGTAGGACATTCCCCTCATCGGTGTTATCTTATCAATACTGACTACTTCAGCATAGATAGTTTCAACAGTTTTAGGGTTATACATTTTTCCATAGGCTGTTCCCATTCCCCAGCCGCCGCTTCCTTTCCATCCCAGTCCTTTTTGTGCAAAAGATTCGGTTGCGATAAGAATGATGAGCATAGAAATTACCACTGTCAAGGTTCCTACATTTTTTTTCATTTTAATCTCCTTTCCGATGCTATTTCTGTCTGAGTGATGTTCAGCTAACATAAAAAAATAATATCAATAAAGAGATGATGAATCAACGGGGCAACTCCTTTTTATTGATTTATATTTTGCAGCTAACATTATTTTTTATGTTGCATGCGTCATTTTGATTAATGTAGGGGCATCAGGAGGGTTGGTCAATCAAAAATTGCGATAAAAGAAATTGCACTATCCTTTAAAAATAAGGGGTAATATTTTCCGATGGAAAGTTATCGCATGCGATATAATTTCGCCGAAAATTATGCCCGGCATGTTCCGGTGCACCTTTCTCCCGATATTCCTCACTTTTCTTGGGCAGGCTATTGTGAGACCTTGTAGGTGCTAGTCGCATCCTGCATTTATGCAGATTTCCTCTGGAATTCAGCAACAGGTCCGGCTTCGCATGTCTAATGAATCGGAGGTGGAAGGCGTATCGTCATTTGCTTGCATTAGGCGTTTGTTACAGGAAGAAGCAGCGATAGGAACATGCAGTGTCAGAATTGTGAAATTCTGGCTTTTACAACTCAGGCGAAATCGGCATAGATCTCGCCGAAGTTGATGCCTGCTATGGTCACTTTTTCAAACTTGTTCTTGATGGCAAGCTTTGCCTCGACAAGTCCCTGACTGGTGCTGCCGTTTCTGATGGCAACGGAAGCCTCGATGAACGCTGCCAGCGAGTCAGCGGCCTTCACGAGTTCGCCGTCACGAGGATTATACTGGTCATTATTGTAGCGTTCATTGATCTCGTTGCTGGATGTCTTGAGCATTTTTCCCTTGACGGACACAATACTGTCGAATTCATCTTCCGTGAAGGTCCTGATATCCTTATGCCACGTGGCCGGTATAAGGCTGTAGACCTCGTGTTCCATCTGCTCCCGTTCGTATCCCTTGATCAGATCAGACAGCCCTTCAATCGAGCGCTTTACCGGCGAGATGATGTCCCGTGTCAGGACTTCCGGCAGGTCATGGAAGAGACCGGTGAAATAGTTGTTTACGCACCGTTTTGTGCAGGCGTTGATCTCGAGGGAAAAAAGATAGGAAAGTATGGCGACGAACAGGGAATGGCCCATAACCGACGTTTTCGGTACACGGTGGAGATTGGCCCAGCGGATCTGAAAGCGTAACTGTCCGCACATATCGAGAAAGTGGCGGTAACGGTCAGACCTCGTAAGCTGTCCCATCCCCTTGAGGTCAAGATATTCGCTCTGTTTAGCCTGCAGGCGCTTCTTTATCGCCTCCACCTCAAAGTTCTGCGGGTTGATCTTTTCGATGATATCAAACTCCCATTTCGTGGCATAAAAATGGGCAGCGTTCAGTATTCTTCTATTGATATTCTCAGTTTCGTCGAGAAAGTGATTCTGGAATATCCGGCAGAAATCCCTACCTAGGGGGGTCAGCACGGATTCAAGCTCCTGGTATACCCATTTGTTCAACTGCTGGTACTTCAGCTGGTCTTCTTTAATGCGATAGAAAATCGGCGGTTTCAGGTCGGTGAGAACAATGCGCTGCAGGAGTTCGAAAAGCCCGCCTTGTATAATCTCTAACCAGCTGAATCCGGCCGTTTCCTCCTCAAACTTTCCGAGGAAATAGGCGATGACCATCTTGTGGGCCTGCTTGTCTATCTCCACAAAATCGACAGGGCGTACCCGATCGTTCCAGCGCTGGATATAGGCTGCATCAAAAATACGCAACAGCAGAGATTTTCTTATCATGAATAACGCTTTCCTTTTGCGCGTTCTGTACTATCTTATCAGAATCTTGGGTAAAAGAAAGGAGAGAGGGGAATGATCAAGGGGAAAATAATTCTGCACTATGGTTTCTTTCCGGGGCACAAAGAAAGGGCCTATGTGAAGGCCCTTTCTTTGTGCTTGAAGGATTAATAACCTGAAGATTTCTTTGCAGGTTTCTGGTCAGCCTTCTTCTCAGCCGGAGCCGGAGCAGCTTTTTCCTCAGCCTTTTTCTCTTCCGGAGCCGGGGCCTCAGCAGGCTTCGGAGCCTCAGCCGGGGCAGGAGCTGGAGCCGGAGCCTCAACTGCAGGCTTCGGAGTCTCAGCAGGTTTCTGCTGGCAGCCGACCGTCAGAGCCAGAGACATCGCGAGGATAACGGCAAATGTCATAATTCCCAGTCTTTTCATTGACCTAAAACACCTCCTCTGTTTTCAGTCTGCAGGGTAAAACCCCAGTACGTAAAATATTATAGATTTATAATCTCAGTGTCAAGGATTATAAGGTGAATGGAAGGGAAGAAGACAAAAAAGGCCCATGATGGACATGGGCCTTTTTTGTGTTAATAACGCCTTTCTTAATGCTTCGGAGCCTCGGCAGGTTTCTCAGCCGGAGCCGGAGCCGGGGCCTCAGCAGGCTTCGGAGCCTCAGCCGGAGCCGGAGCTGGAGCCTCAACTGCAGGCTTCGGGGCCTCCGCAGGTTTCTGCTGGCAGCCGAGTGTCAGAGCCAGAGAGAGAACCATGGATGCAGCAAGAACGAATGCAAAGATCTTTTTCATTGTGTTACACCTCCTTTCAGTCATAAAATGAAATACCATACACATGCTTTTTTTAACTCATGTCATGCGCTGTTGCTAATTTTACATGAATACTACCAAAAACAAAAGGGCAATAAACAACTATTCAATCTTGCAGATAGCATGCCAAGTGAAAAATATCGATTTATTAACCCGATTTGCATGCTGGCAGTCCTTAATTGAGAAAAGTATTCCCTATATGGGGAAGGCAACTGAAGGTATGGGATACTCTCATTCGCTTGTCAGTGCTGAGTTGAAGAATATATAATTCTTTTCATGAAGAAAGTCCTAACGATTGCAGGCTTTGATCCCTCAGGAGGGGCGGGGATTCAGCAGGACCTGAAAGTATTTCATCTGTTCGGCGTGTATGGATTGTCGGCAGTTGCGGCGCTGACCGCGCAGAACAGTTCAGGTGTAGCCGCGGTCAAGGCAGTGGACAGGCATTTTCTCGGGAAGCAGATCGAAGTGCTTCTGCGGGACAGTGTTCCTGATGCAACGAAGGTAGGCATGTTGCTATCTGCTGACAATGTGTCAGAAATTGCAGCCATCCTTAAGAAATTTCGGTTGAAAAATATCGTCCTTGACCCTGTTGTTAAATCTTCATCGGGCAGAATGCTGGTTGAAGCGGGTGTGCCTGAATTGATCAGGGAAAAAATCTTTCCCTATTGCACCATCATAACACCCAATATCCATGAGGCGTCCGTCCTGAGCGGAGTGAAAATAGCAACTGACGTTGACGTGGCAATGGCGGCGATAATCCTGAAAGGTTTTGGGCCGGAACAGGTGATCATAACCGGGGGGCATCGGACAGGGAGTGCTGTGGATATTCTCTACGACGGCACGTTTTCTTATTTGAGGGGAAAAAAGGCTCCCGGGGAATATCATGGCACAGGGTGCGCATTCTCATCTGCATTGGCGTCTCTGCTTGCCCTGGGATTCGATGTTCCGACGGCTGCGCTGAATGCAAAAAGATTTATGACACGGGCATTCAAAAAGAGTTTCAGCACCGGAAATGGCATGAGGCTTTTTTCTTTCTAGCATGATGGTGATGTAATGCACGTGAATGCAATTCTATTCTGCAGGAGGAGTTAGAGGAACAGATCTTCTTTTCATAGAGGGAAAAAAGTTTTTGTACCTGCTTCTCATCCCCACGAATGAGAATCCAGATACAGGGATGCTGATAATTTCTTCCTACATGCACAACCGTGTCAGTATTTTTGACCGGGTATTATCCGCTGCCCCTCGTCGCTGGAGCAAGTTCTCGGAGATTCAGGCATACGTAGCAACGATTTTTCCGGACGGGGATCTTTGTACCCGCATGTCTTGCGCATTTTGACATTCATTGCATAATATACCAGCACGGCAATCGCATCGTTGCCGCGGGATGTTATTGCCCTCGGGTGATAATGTATGGGGAGGAGAGGGGGGGTGTATGAGCGATGAAGACTCAATAGACAGCAGGGCAAATGAAGCCTTATCAAGGGCAGCCCTGTACCTTGTTCTTCTCGCTTGGGTTTTGCTCGGGGTTTATATCCTCTTAATCTCGCAGAGTGGAGATGTCGGTGCAGAAGTTCTGAAATATTTTATATCTCTGGAGCAATCCGGTATCCGGTATCGGGCTCTCCTCCTCCTGGGGCCATTTGTCCTGACGATCATAGCGTATCTTATCAACGAAAAAACGAAATTATTCCGCAAGACGCACCTCACAGAAGAAAAACTGCGAAAGCGGACGATCGAACTTGAACGCATCAACCTGCGCCTGATGCAGGAGAGCAAAGCACTTGAAAACGCCGAGAAACAATTAACCCGCCAGGCCTTTTACGATGCTTTAACGAATCTGCCGAATCGTGCCCTCTTCATGGATCGCCTGCAGTCGTCATTGGAACAGAAAAAACGATATCCCAATTATGTCTTTGCGGTTCTTTTTCTCGACGTTGACCGCTTCAAGGTAATAAACGACGGCTTGGGTCACTTCATAGGAGATCAGCTCCTGATCCTGATCTCTCAGCGTCTCAAGAAATGCATCCGAAATGTGGACACGGTTTCGCGTTTCGGCGGTGATGAGTTTGCCATATTTATGGATGATGCCAAGGGTGTTGATCAGGTTAATAATCTCGCCAACAGGGTTAAGGATGACATGCGGCTGCCCTTTCATGTGTCTGGGCGTGAAATATTCGCCAGCGTGAGCGTGGGTATCATCCTGAGCAATCTTAGGGATTACAGTTGTGCGGAAGAACTGATCCGCGATGCGGATATCGCCATGTACCAGGCAAAGGCGCGCGGTAAGTCATGCCATGTAATATTTGACTCATCGATGCATGCGGAGGCGGAGACCGTTCTTTGGCTGGAGACGGACTTGCGGAGAGCATTGGAAAATAATGAGTTTGTGGTTCATTACCAGCCAATTGTATCTGTGGAATCTGGCCGGATAACCGGATTCGAGGCTCTGATGCGCTGGCAGCATCCAGATCGGGGTCTTCTTTACCCCCTGGATTTCTTGATGGTGGCGGAAGAAACCGGATTAATCATCCCGATCGGGCAGTGGGTCATACGCGAGGCATGCCGGCAGGTGCGTCTGTGGCAGGATCAATTCACTGGGTACAGGGATCTGACAGTCAGCGTGAATGTCTCAACTAAAGTATTTTCCCAGCCCGATTTTTACGATGTTGTGGTGGACATTCTTCATGATACGGGCCTTGCAGCAGGCAGTCTGCGATTGGAAATCATTGAGCGAATGCTCATAGACAATCCTGAGCCGGCTGCAGCCCTCCTGAAGCGTCTGCAGGACTTGCGGGTGAGGATCGATATTGATGATTTCGGGACCGGTTACTCGGCGCTGAATTACTTGCGGCATTTCCCTATTCATGGATTGAAAATAGATCGTTCTTTTATCAATGCACTGATTACCGATAAAAATAATGCTGCCATTGTAAAAACGATTATCGCACTTTCACGCGACCTGAGCCTGGATGTCATTGCTGAGGGGATAGAAACGACTGAGCAGATGGAAGCCTATAAGGCCTTGAAGGGCGGATTTGCCCAGGGATTTCTGATATCCAGGCCCCTTGAGGGTAAGGGAATAGAGAACATGTTTGCGCAAGAAGCTTTACATACTGATATCTGAGGCCGCAATGGTCGTTTCTGCAGATAGGGCACCTTATTTCTCGGATGCAGGGAGACGCGGCGGCGCGGTATGTCATTATGACCCGATGCAATCACGCAGAGGTAAGGGGAGACCCAAGGGAAACAGGAACGGCCCAAGAAGACATGAGGAGCCCCTTTCGGGGCTGAGGGAAGAGAAAGGAGGAAACGATGAGGATTGATAATTTTATATCATTGATAGCCTTATATTACTGTGATTAGCATCACAACATGGTAAAGAAAAGTCAGCAGGCAATACCGCGATAATCACCACGAGTTAGACCGATCATGTCTTCCATTACCGTCAGCGGTATGATAGGTTTGCAGAGAGACAGATTGAAATTCCCAGGGATCTCTCAATGCGTTTCCATCTATTGCCTGGTATTTATTGATAATATGGTAAACATGCAAAACGGCTTCACTTTTTTCCGCTCGGGAAAATAACCATACAGGTTTGACTGTCTGCAGATTTCGATCGATTCCCTGATGATATCTTTTCTTAGGGTAATCATACTTATTCGGCAGCAATAAATATACCAAAAATATGATTAAAATCCATGCCTTAGGATGTAAATGACGGCTTTACGCAACATATCATTGGTGAAGTTACCATTTCGATTGGTTTTTCCTCACAGGAAAGCAGGGCTTTTCTTCAGAATGAGCGAAGAGTAATTTTTTATTTCACAGGAATGACACTTGCATCCTTCCGGGCCCGACTGATAAATCTAGCGTGCCGGCAGCTAAGGAAGTCTTCATGGTGGCACGTTGTTGTAGACCGCTGAATGGCCAATAACAGAGAGGACCGCAGACTGAGGCAATTTGCCGATCTGTGTGTGAGACGTGCATGCTGGTTATAATATTCCATGAGAAGGATCCTTCATGTTGATATGGACGCATTTTTTGCCGCCGTTGAGGAACAACGCCGTCCTGAACTGATGGGCAAGCCGCTTGTCATTGGCGGTTCGGGAGATCCGACCAGGCGAGGCGTGGTCTCCACCGCGTCCTATGAGGCGCGCAGATACGGTATTCATTCTGCCATGCCGCTTATGAAAGCCTACAGACTCTGTCCTCAGACAATATTTCTGCCGGTGGACCTCAAAGAGTATGCGCGAGTTTCACACAGCATAAAGGAAATTCTTTCGAAATTCAGTCCTGTCATGGAAGATGTGGGAATCGACGAAGCATTTCTCGATATATCGGATGCCGGCAGGCCTTCAGAACATATCGCATATGATATCAAGGAGAGGATCCAGAGCATGACAGGATTGACCTGCTCCATCGGTATTGCGCCGAACAAGTTACTGGCGAAAATAGCATCTGATTTACAGAAGCCTGATGGTCTGACGGTCATCACGGAACGTCACGTCACAACGCGTATTTGGCCCCTTCCGGTGAGAAAGCTCTGGGGTGTCGGACCCAAGACCGAAGGGTACCTGAAACAGCTGAACATTCAGACCATCGGCGAGCTTGCCACCGCGTCACGTGACCTCCTCATTGAACAGTTCGGAAAATCGTACGGCCAGTATCTGTATGAGGCGTCGCACGGGATAGACGACAGTCCTCTGGTGACACAGTGGGAGCCGAAATCAGCGAGCAGGGAGACCACGTTCCAGACCGATACCGATAACTGGCAGACCATTGCGAAAGCTCTTGCCGAGATGGTCAGGGAGGTTGCTGATGACCTCACCCATAGAGGTTACCGTTGTAAGCATGTGACGGTAAAAATCAGGTTCAATGATTTTCAGACGCAGACAAGGGCAAAGACACTGCCGGATGCGAGCGACAAGCTAGAGATTCTCAGGAGAGAGGCGTTTTTTTGTCTGGGCAGGTTTGCACTCAAGAAGAAGGTCCGCCTTGTCGGCTTTCGGGCTGCAGGTCTGTGCGTGAAATAGATCATTCTGTCTGACGTTTGTGCTCAGAAGGTTGCGCCGCATGCTCGGAGCTGCAGCAGAGATTATTTCATGGAAACCCGTGAACGGAATAATTACAATATCCGATATGAAGCGGATGGCTGTAGCTCCCGATATGCCAGATGTATCACCAACGGGGCAGTTGATCCATGGCTAAGACACGGACCTTCTATCAGTGCCAGTCCTGCGGTTATACCAGCGCAAAATGGCTAGGCAAGTGCCCTGACTGCGGAAGCTGGAACAGTTTTGTGGAAGAAAAGGCCGTAACCGGAGGGCGCTCGTCTTTGCGGCAGCCTTTATCAAAAACGGCGCCGGTGTCTCTGCAGGCAATCGAGGGCATTTCCGAGCAAAGGACATCGACCGGCATCGGAGAGTTCGACCGGGTACTGGGCGGAGGTGTTGTCGCAGGTTCGGTCATCCTTGTGGGTGGAGATCCCGGCATCGGGAAATCTACCCTTCTGCTACAGGCGTTTTCAGGTCTTTCCGGAAGGACCGGCAAGCTGCTGTATGTCTCGGGAGAGGAATCCCCCCAGCAGATCAAGATGCGGGCCGACAGGCTTTCGGTGAATGCAGAAAATATCATTCTTCTGCCGGAGACGTCGCTCGAAGGCATCCTCGACGCTGCCGGCAAAATGTCTCCGGATGCCATGGTCATTGACTCGATCCAGACGGTCTATACCCAGGAGCTAATGTCCGCCCCCGGGTCTGTGGGTCAGGTTCGGGAGTGTGCCGCAAAGCTCATGCTGCATGCAAAGCGGTCTCATATCCCTGTTTTCATCGTGGGGCATGTTACGAAAGAAGGGACGATTGCCGGTCCGCGCGTTCTTGAGCACATTGTGGATACGGTCCTCTACTTTGAGGGTGACAGGGGCCATTCATACCGCGTGCTGCGCACCATGAAGAACCGTTTCGGATCAACGAACGAGATCGGGATATTCGAGATGTCTGATGCCGGGCTCAGAGAAGTGAACAATCCTTCTGAGCTGTTCCTCTCCGAGCGGCCGCAGAATGTATCGGGGTCCACGGTGGTTGCCTGCATCGAAGGAACGCGGCCCCTCATGGTCGAGATCCAGGCACTTGTCTCTCAGACGAACTTCGGTATGCCCCGTAGGACTTCGATCGGTGTCGATTTCAACAGGGTGAACCTCCTGATTGCCGTGCTTGAGAAAAGGGCTGGTCTCCACCTTGGCGGCATGGATATCTTCATTAATATTGTCGGCGGTCTGAAGATCATCGAGCCGGCGGTCGACCTTGGTATCATTGCAACGATAGCCTCTTCGGCGCGTGAAAAGCCCGTTGAACCGAAGACCTGCGTATTCGGCGAGATCGGGCTTTCCGGCGAGATCAGGGCTGTTGCCCAGGCTGAGGCGCGCCTGAAAGAGGCTGCAAAGATCGGGTTCAGGAGGGCCGTGCTCCCGGCAGGCAATGCAGAAAAGATCAGGGGAAATCAAGGGATCGAGGTCATAGGAGTAAGGAACTGTGAAGATTTTCTCAACGCTGTTCTTCTGTAGCATTGTCCTCCTTGCTGCGGCATGTGCGCCAAAGCAGGTTGCAATGCCGTCCCGTGAAGAGCGGGGGATTGCTGAAGTACTGGCAGAAAGACGGAGCATTCAGCGCATTGATGCGACCATGTCAGTGGTTTTTGAAAAGAAAGACTCTCAAATGTATGGTGATGCGGTTCTTGATATTACGCCGGCAGGGGACCTGCATCTGAAGGTATACACGCTGGGAATTCTCGGTATGGACCTTTCCTCCCGGGATGGTGTGGTCAAAAGTTCGCCCCGGCTGGATAGAACCAAGACGACGATCCTGACGCAAGGTTTGCGGGACTGCCTCTTCTGGTGGGACCTCCGGAACTATGCACTCAGCGAAGATGGAGATTATCTTGTCATGCAGGATGCTACGCGTACGCTGTGGCTGGACAGAAAGACACTGCTGCCGGAAAAACAGCGGATCGACTTTGGGGATGGGAAGCAGTTGACGGTGCAGTACAATGCTCCTGCCCGGCAGAATGGCATCTGGTATCAGTCAAAGTTGCGGATCGAGCTCACACGCTATGTCGTGAAACTCCAGATCAAAGAGATAGGGTTCATCCGGGCGGATTAATTTTCGAGACCCAGGTCAACAGCCACGGCCTTGACAATCGAATCGTCGACGACACTTTTCTTAAAAAGGAACCCTTCGAGCAGCGCATTGTCGCAGATGGTGTTAATGAGGCGGGGAACACCGTGAGAATACTTGAAGACCATGGCTATGGCGCCGTCGGTGAAGATATCCGTACTGGATCCGGCAACCTTCATCCTGTGCTGGATATAGTCCCTAGTGTCCTCTTCAGAGTAAGCATTCAGTCTGATTCGGATTGCTACGCGCTGTTTCAGTGGTTCATCGAGTGCGAGTACCTGTTCGAGATCAGGGAGACCGAAGAATACGAAGTTTACCATCTTGCCGTCGGAAGACTCCATGTTCAGAAGTCCCCTGAACTCCTCCATGATCTCCCGGGAGTTCAGCATCTGCACCTCATCCATGAGCACCACGGCTCTCCTTCCCTCTTCGTTGATCTCATGAAGGCGGCGATAGATCTCACCGAGCAGTTCGACCTTATTATCAGAGATATTCCTAACGCCCAGCTGGATAGCGAATTTTTTAAAGAGCCATTCGGAACTTACCGAGGAATGGATTATAACGAGGAGCGCCGCTTCATAATGCTCTTCATCGAGTTCCTCAAGAATCTTACGGGCAAGTGTGGTTTTTCCCGCGCCGATATTGCCGATCACCACCGCAAGGCCCTTTCGGGTATCGATCGCATATTTCAACTTCATGAGCGCATCGGCCTGCTGCGGGCTGTTCCAGTAGAACCTGCTGTCTACAACATTTGAGAATGGATGCTCTTCGAGCGTGTAATATTCCAAATAGTCCATAGATTAGAGATAGGAAACCCGGTCTTTTCTTGCCAGGGGCTTTTCTTTATCCTTCGCTTTTTCCGGTTCAACAGACCGCGGCACCTGAGACTGCAAATGATCCATCTTATCAGAAACATTGCGGAATTTTGCATCCCAGCCGTATATTTCTGTGTAGAGGACAAGTGCCTTTTTTAGGTCGTTGTTCTTTTCATGGGCTTCCGCAAGTTCATAGCTGAGCGCCCAGTAGGACTCATCCTTGTCCTTCAGGCTTTCAATTGCCTTTTCAAGGACATCAACGGCAAGGGTACAGAGGCCTTTTTCCATATAACAGACGCCGAGCATGGTGGATGACTGAAGGAACCGCTTGGGATCGTTCTTGGATGTCTGAAACTCTTTGATCGCGTCGTCGATGAGCCCCATTTCCTTATAGGCAATTCCCAGATTATAGTGGGTCTCCGAGTCCTCATCACTAAGCTCCTTATCAAGCCCCTTCTTGAACTCCTGGAAGATCTCGAGAACCTCATTGTCAAGCAAGGGTTCAGGCATCTCCTGCGCCTCAACAAGGTCGTTGTCAGAGAAGCTAAAATCTTCGTATACCAATTCCCCGAGTTCATCAGGGGGGTGAGTCTGAAGTCCCTCTGTGAGCGACGGTTCCTCCGGAGCGATCTCCGGGGGAGATTCCCGAGGTTCTTTCGGTACCTCTTGGACAACTTCCGGTATCTGTTCCTCCAGCTCCCGGAATATTCCCTCACTCCCGGGCAGCGCAGGACCCCCCTTCCGTTCAGTATCTCTGGTCATGGTTAAATCTTCGGCAGTGACCTCAGGCTCAGGCGTTTTGAACTCTCCCGTTGCACCTGACTGCCCGGGTATGTCAAAGGTACCAGAAAATTCCACTGCGCTTGATAGCTCCTGCGTATCAGAAAGTGAGGCTGTCTGCCCGAGTGCATGAAGTCGTTCTATGATGTCTGTGTTCTCAGGAAAGAGCTTCTGAAGCTTTTCAAGGATCGTAGCCGCCTCTGCAGTAAGGCCTTGGCGGGAATAGAACTCAGCCTCAGCCAGCTCTTCCTCATAATCCTCGATGTCAGGTTCCGCGTCCGGGACAGCTTTAGCAAAACTCTCAGCAGAAGGAGCGGCAAGTGACGCAGATTCTATGTGCCGGGAGAATCCCTGTTCAGCCATCCTCGGGTCTTCAGGATTAATCTCATGCGCCTCTTTCAGCATCTGATCGGAACCCGTATCGTCACCATTGCGCTTGTAGAGGCCGCTTAAAATAATACACTCTGTTACTGCCAGCTCTTTTTCATTGATGTCCCTATACAGGGTTCTGAGGCGCAGGTGCACATCAATATTCTCAGGGAAGCGGTTCTTCAGATCCTCCAGCAGCTTCTGGGCTTCATGAAGCAGCCCGTACCGCGAGAAGATGTCTACCTCGGTTATGATCTCGTCAAGAGATTTTTCCCCATGCGTGAATATACGTTCCGATTCGTCATCCTTTCCGGTTTCCTGAATCCCGACAGGTCCGGTGACCACTTCTTCTGGTACAGTCTGGCCGGAAAAGTGCGCGGCTTCTTCTGAGGACAGGTCCACATCGGGGATCTGTATCTCCTCAGGTCCAGTAGGGTGTAAATCCGGTATCGGTTCCGGTCCTGGTTCAGGTTCTGGTGATGAAGGAGCTATCCGCAACCGGGCCAGTCTGTGTCCGGGGTCGATCTCTAACGCTTCCGCATAGCAGGCATGTGCATCTTCCTCCCTATCGTGCAATGCATAGTAGTCGCCAAGGGACACAAGTTCGTCACAAACCCTGGAATGTTCATCCAGCTGCCGAAAAAGAGATATGAGGTGTTTGCCGGTCTCCAGAGGATCTATCTGCTTAAAGGTCTCCAGCAGGCTGACGGCATCTTCGTGTTTCTGGCCTGTAAGAATATCATCAAGTATCGGAAGATACTGCTCCCATGCCTTTTCTGTTGAGCCGGCCCTGAGATAAAGATCTCCGAGCATCCTGCGCGCCTTGACATTATTCGGGTCTTTTTCAAGGATACGGATAAGGCATTGCTTCGCATTGTCCGCATCGTCAAGTTTGAGTGAAATATCCGTGCTGCGGAAAAGGACATCTGGGTCATCAGGGAAGAGCAGGGCAGTGTCCTTCAACTGTGCTGCTGCCAGTTTGATCTCACCAAGTTTTTCGTAAAGCTGGCTGAGGCCGAGGGCGGCTTCCTTGCTCCGGGGATGGAGAGCTATAGCCTTCAGGAAGATTTCCTTTGCCTTTGCATGATCACCCGTTTCTTCATGGATCCTGGCAATATGCACATATTCCCGGGCGGCATCGGACGTTAGACCCTCCTTGATAAAGATATCTGCAACTTTTGTCCTGAGCGGTACGTTCGCCGGTGAGAGAGAAAGGATCTTCTCATAGATCCCGAGGACCCTATCTTTTCTGCCTTCTTTGGAGAGAAGATCTGCCGTAGCGAGGTAGTATTTGATCGCGTCGGTGATAAGCCCCTTTTCTTCAGTCAGCTCGCCAAACGCATAGAGGGCATCGGCGTTGTTGGGGCTGAGGTTCAAAACCTTCTTGTAGAGGGCCTGGGCTTTTTGCGAAAAGCCCTCCTGCCTGAAGTAGTTCGCTGCTTTCTGGTAGTACTCTATGCCTGACTTCTGAATGCCCTTTTTAAGGTAAAGATCCCCGATCATGTTAAAGAAGTTACCGTCAGGGCTTTCATTCACCAGCTGTTCGAGCTCAGAAATAGCCTTATCAATGGCCCCTTTGGCCAGATATTTCTGAACTTCCTTGAGCGTTGTGGTCTTATCTAGCATCTCGAATACGTATCATATTATCGCACAAAGATAAAAAGTGTCAATAAAACAACGGGTTATTTCATCATTATCGCCTGCGACTTCCATGTATCTTTGCTTCAGCTTCTTTGAAATCACAGATCATGCGTGTCCGCGTTTCCGTTATCGCCTGCAGGGTCCTCATAAACCGTCGGTAAGCTGACGGGGTATACTGTGCAACGATATGGTCAAGGAGCGGAGCGCAGAAGAACCATGTGCATCGGTAGGGCCGCTGGAAACGACGCAGTGAGCATCCGCAGTTGCCCAGGAACCTGCATGGGGCCGTTTCTTCAATTCTCGAAGCGTATTCGGGAACTGTTAACCCGAGAGCAGCGAGGAAGATCCTGTCACTCAGGTCATAGCGAGCGTGCCTGTCTATGCAGCAGACACCGGTGCAGTGTACGCATATGGTTGCTGTATGCTGCTCAATATCAGGGCTTATGGCTTCGATGAGTTCCATCGCCTCAGCAGCCGACTGCCGTGTGCCGGCAAAAGCAGTTCCGTGCGTCGCGATGAGATGCTGTATGCTTATTGTGGCCATCTCCATGTTTTCGGTGAAGGCTAGGAAAAGAGCATGAACGGGTTTGTCTTTACCTCGGTGCCGATGGTGGTCTCTTCGTCATGGCCGCACACTACCCGCGTCAGATAAGGAAGCTGCATGAGTTTTTTCAGTGAACGCAGGAGATGCTCCCTGTTACCCCCCGGCAGATCTGTTCTGCCGGCAGAGCCACGGAAGAGCGTATCCCCGGTGATCAGCAGACCCTGTCCGAAGAGACAGATGCTGCCGGGGGTATGGCCAGGTGTATGGATGATGCTGAAACGGAGACCACCGACCCTGATGCTGTCGCCGTCATGCAAGAAAAGTTCGGGCCGGGGAAAATCCTCTTCGTCATATCCCCATGACATGCAGAGTCTTCTGGTCTCATCATATGTCATCATTTCATCTGCATGCATGACAATGCCGGCATGATATTTCTCCTGCAGTTCTTTTGCAGCGCAGACATGATCGTAGTGTGCGTGGGTAAATATGATCTGTGCAGGCCTGAAATCGTTTGCGTCTATATATTCGCAGATTCGTTCCGGTTCGTCCCCCGGGTCAATGACGCAGGCATCTCGGGTATTCCTATCGGCGATGACAACGCAGTTCGTGTCAAGCTGTCCCACAACAATGGTTTTGATCTCCACAGCTTCATTATACGCTAAGAGCGATGGTTTCAAAAAGATAATGGAATTGGCTAAAATAAGTCCATGACGGAGACCAGGCTGAAATGCAGAACGTGCAAAGGTCCTATACGTATCCAGTTCGGTTGAAGGGCCGTTACCCTGCGCTGCATGGACTGCGGCAGACGGTTCGGTATCGCCGATTATAGGGAGGAACTTGATCAGGCAACCTGGGATATGATCGCGTCGCGCTCCTGCAACAGGGCATGAACATTTTTTTTCCTCTTCTCACCGCTGATCAAAGGACCATCGATGCGTTTATCGGAAGGGTCCGGGATCTTTACGGGCGCATGGGGAAGGCTTATGGTGAGGCCGCGGCATGCTACGGCCTCAGCGGTAAAGGTTGTGACGAGAACTGCTGCGAGGAGCGCTTCCACCACCATACCCTGGCCGATTTCCTTTGCCTCCTCAGAGGGATCCCGTCCTGGGATGAGCAGACGCGGCTTTCCATCTTCTCGCGGAGCCGCACCGTTGAGAAGGCATGATGGTGCGGTGACGCAGGATGCCGGCTATCACAACGTTGACTGGGACATGTCAGATGAAAGGAGTTCAGCATGCATGTTCGACTGCACGGAATTGTACCGGGAACTTTCCGCCATAGAGATCGACCTGAGACAGAGGTTTCGCTTTGGCTACCGCATAGCAAAGACGAT
This sequence comes from Nitrospirota bacterium, assembly GCA_003252075.1. Classification (GTDB taxonomy): domain Bacteria; phylum Nitrospirota; class Thermodesulfovibrionia; order Thermodesulfovibrionales; family UBA6898; genus UBA6898. Next base: position 3,123 of record QKDO01000071.1, on the reverse strand, counting down.
TGCCGCGACGATTAGGGACATCGAAGAACTTCTTGGCGCGTACATGCGTCAACCCATCATCGCGTGGATGGGAATGATATTTTTAGTCTAACATGCTTCGTTGTAAACGTCACTCAGCACAGGGGGAAACATGAGCATCAGGGAGAACATTCATCAGGTCTTGGACCGCATGAAACCGCAGCATATTCTCGTGAGCGTTTTTGACAAGACAGGTCTTGACGGATTGGTCACGGGTATCCTCAGAGCAAATCCGGGGGCTCGGTTCTATTCAACCGGGGGGACCGGCAAAAGGATCATTGAGATACTCGGGACAGCTGCTTCAAAGAACTACCTGTCGGTCGAAGAATTTACCGGAGCACCGGAGATGGAGGGAGGACTGGTAAAGACGCTGCATCCCAAGATCCATGCAGGCTTGCTTGCTGAGAGGGGCAACCCTGCTCATGAAGAATATCTTTATAATACGCTCGCCCAGGGGAGCGGGCACGCAGGCGTCTATTTCGATGTTTTCGTCGGCAACCTTTATCCCTTTACCGAGGTCATTGCAAAGCAGGGCACGACACCGGAAACAGCGCGTGTCAACATTGATATCGGAGGGCCTGCCATGACTATGGCCTCGGCAAAGAACTGGCACAGTATTGCCGTTCTCACCTCCCCTGGGCAGTATGCCGGTTTTCTTGAAACCATCAGGAAGAATGATGGCATGATGAGCCTTGAACAACGATTCACTCTCGCTGTAGAGGCCATGAAACTGATCGGCGCATATCGGACAGCAATCGGAGATTACTTTAGAAAGCTCGATTTCACCAGGGAGGTAAAACCGTTCCTGAATATCACGTAAGCTTCGCTCAGCGGGTCATCGGGCTCTGATGAGAGAACGGAGGGAACATATTCCTGTGACGAGGTGCATTGATTGAAGATAGCATATGTCGATTGCTTTTCCGGCGTTAGCGGTGACATGTTCCTTGGTGCACTGGTTGATGCCGGCGTCCCGCTGAAGGCGATAGGGAGAGAGTTGGGAAAGCTCCGTCTGAAAGGCTATACGCTTCGGGAAACAAAAGTGAAAAGGGCTGGTCTGGCGGCAACCAAGGTGGCTGTCGTGGTAGCGGCGGGAGGCAGAGAGCATACGGCCAGGGACTGGAGAGAAGTACAGAATATCATCAGGGAGTCTTTGCTCCCTGAAGGCATAAAAAAACAGGGATATCAAACCTTCAAGAACCTTTTCGCGGCAGAGGCTAAGGTGCACGGGACCCCCCTGCACGCGACGCACCTCCACGAGCTGGGATGTGTTGACTGCCTTGTCGATATCTTCGGTACCCTGATCGGGCTGTCATTCCTCGGCGTCCATAAATTGTACGCTTCTCCAGTCAATGTCGGCAGCGGAACCACCAGGACCGCCCATGGCATGATGCCTGTCCCGGCCCCCGCTGTGGCTGAGATCCTGAAAGGAATTCCCTGCTACGCCTCAGGGCCGTCTTTTGAGCTTGCAACCCCGACAGGTGCGGTCCTGCTCCGGACGCTTTCTGAAGGGTTCAATCCCCTGCCCCTGCTTGTTACCGACACCGTCGGCGTCGGTGCCGGAGATGCTGACACCGAGAACTGGCCGAATGTGCTTAGGATCATTATCGGCGAGGCATCTCAGGAAGTGCAGAGCGAGACAATTACGGTTATCGAGACGAACATTGATGACATGAACCCCCAGGTCTATGAATATGTCATGGAAATGCTTTTCGATCACGGGGCACTCGATGTCTTCCTGACCCCGGTGATCATGAAAAAATCGCGCCCCGGCACGTTGCTCAGCGTTCTCTGTAACGCAAACAGAAGAAATGAGCTCATCGATATCATCCTGAAGGAGACGACGACCATTGGCGTGCGCTTTTATCATGCCGGCAGGGTGACGATGAAAAGAGAGATACAACATATGCAGACACGATATGGAAGAGTGAGGATCAAGGTCTCTTCATTCGGAGACAGCGTTTCCCGGGCTATGCCCGAATATGAGGATTGCAGAAGACTTTCGCAGAATTCCGGCATCCCTCTGGCAGAGATAATGAAGGAAGTTTCAAGAGTTTTGTTCCAGGGAAAGACCCTGTCGAAGAAAAGAAGTGGTGGACGGTAGGGGATTCGAACCCCCGACTTCCACGTTGCGAACGTGGCGCTCTCCCAGCTGAGCTAACCGCCCACATCTGTGCAGGTGGCACCCGCGTTTCTCTGTCTCCTACTCTAAAACAAAAAGCAGGTATTGGCAATCCTTTCGGATTCTTGACAGGTATTTCAGCAACTCCTTATAATCATAACTCGCTTGTTTTTTATGTGCGCCTGTAGCTCAGACGGATAGAGCAACTGCCTTCTAAGCAGTGGGTCAGGGGTTCGAATCCCTTCAGGCGCGCCAATCAAAATACGCAGAGAGAATTTCGTGGTGCAAGGCAATGACTGACTTGCAGACAGTAAAAGGTTGAGAATTTAATATGCTTTTTGCTTTATACTAGTTACAAATAATGGTGTTTTTTATGGTGGGTGTAGCTCAGTCGGTTAGAGCACCAGGTTGTGGCCCTGGTGGCCGGGGGTTCGAATCCCCTCACTCACCCCATGCATACTACGTGGCATCATGTTGATGTAAGAAATACCTGGCAGGAGAATTTTTTCATACTGCATCTTCCCGGTTACGTTACGGAATGCGCCTGTAGCTCAGATGGATAGAGCATCAGCCTCCGGAGCTGAGGGTCGGAGGTTCGAATCCTCTCAGGCGCGCCACTCTAGGTTCGCTCAGCTACATGAGGGCGGAAGGAATGGCATGATCAAGGTTTGGTTGACTCAGAAAATTTTATCGATTAAGATATTTCTTCACTGATAACCGGCAGTCAAGCACGTTCATTTCACGGACCGTTAGCTCAGTTGGTAGAGCAGCTGACTCTTAATCAGCGGGTCGGAGGTTCGAATCCTCCACGGTTCACCAGATTTTTCAAGGGGTTAGCCTTCACGGGTTAGCCCCTTTTTTTCTGGATTGTATAGTTTTTGTATAGTTGGCTTCCTGTTCAAGGCCCCGTCCAGTATGTCAACGGCTTTAACCATGTTGGAAGGTGCAAGGTGGGCATATCTGAGGGTCATGGTTAAGCTCTTGTG
>QKDO01000070.1 GCA_003252075.1 Nitrospirota bacterium | reverse complement strand
ATCAATTATACCGCAGAGCAAGAACCCTTCACATGAATTATCACCCATAGCTACCCCCCTTGCCGTGTCATATGCCAAAGCCTTCGATTTTGCGGTACAATTATGCTCATGTCGAAGGCAGAATTCAGGATCGCCGAGGATCAGGCAGGCAAACGTATCGATGTCCTCATGTCAGAGCTCTCAGGACTCACACGCTCACAGGTGCGCAAACTCATCGAAGATAATCGCCTTATGGTGAATGGTGACAGAACAAAACCGAACTATAAGGCTCGACATGCCGACATCGTATGCATCTCCGTTCCTGAAGAGGAAAAAGAGCTTGTGCCTGAGGATCTGCCTGTCAAGGTTCTTTTCCGGGATGATTTCCTGATCGTTGTGAACAAGCCCCCTGACATGGTCGTCTATCCTGCTGCGGGCCACAGCAGCGGAACGCTGATGAACGCTGTTGCGTTTCATGCAAGGAATCTTGCATCTGTTGGCGCCCCGCTCCGGCCAGGCGTTGTCCACAGACTCGACCGGGACACCTCGGGCATCATGGTGGTTGCCCTGGATGACAGAGCATATTACGGCCTGGTGGAACAGTTCCGGAGCCGTAAGATAGACAGACGATACCAGGCCCTCGTCTTCGGAAGTCTCAACGAGAACAGCGGAACCATATCTTCCAGAATCGGAAGATCATCCACTGACAGGAAAAAGATGTCCACCCGTTCAAGAAAAGGCAAGGAGGCAGTTACTGCCTGGAGGGTGATCGAGCGATTCCGGACAGCTACCCTGCTCGAAGCCAGGCTCGGCACCGGAAGGACACACCAGATCCGGGTGCACTTCGCTTCCATCGGCCACCCGGTGCTGGGGGACAGGACATACGGGTCAAAGACCTCGATCGAGGACGGGAAACGGAAAATAACATTCCCGCGCCAGATGCTCCATGCAGAACTTCTCGGATTTACTCATCCCATCAACGGGAGGCACCTTGAGTTTATCTCGCCCCTGCCGGAGGATATGGAGTCTGCGATCAGCCTGCTGCGCGAATCGTAGGCCTGCTTTTTCGCTCAGCCACATCGGATATCGCATGTTTAAAAAAAACCGCTTGACAAAGGCAAAACAATTAGGCATACTTGATATCGATAATCATTATGAATAAGACTGCTGCGGATATCTTTGATGAGTATTTGGCCGCCAAGGGGCTGCGCCAGACTAATCAACGTCGCCAGATTCTCGATGCCTTCATTTCGGTGAAATCTCATTGTACGATCGCGGACCTGTATGACGTACTGAAAAAGAAAGACCCCTCGATCGGTTTCGCTACGGTACATCGCAATCTCCGGCTGCTCTGTGAAGCCGGCCTCGCGCAGGAGATCAAAATCGGCAGCGGCAAGGCCCGCTTCGAGCTGACCTTCGGCCAGTCGCACCACGACCACCTGATCTGTCTGAAATGCGGCAAATTTATCGAGGTCTTCGACATGCAGATAGAGCGGCTCCAGGAGAAGCTCGCCGAGGCGAATGACTTTCTTCCCCGTAAGCATAAGCTGGAGATTTATGGCTACTGCAGGCAATGCCGTTAGTTTTTTTTAAAATTATACTAATGATAATGCATATCATTCTTAGTCTCATAAAGACTTTTTCAGCAGGGGCGTTCGCTGGAAACAGGGCTGCATTCAGGCCGGAACCACAAGCACTTTATCCTATGAAGGGTGAAAATACAGAGGAAAAAGGAGAATAAAAAATGAAAACCTATCTATCCATAACGCTAAGCATTATCTGCCTTCTGCTTTCGTCAGCTGCCCAGGCAGACCAGAAGAGCTATGTATGGACAGTTGAATACCTGACACTGCCAAAGGGCGGATTCGAAGCTGAATATTCGCTTACTGCCAAGAGAGCAGATCTTCATCGGTCAGGCACGACCGGCTATGAGCACCAGTTCGAACTCGAATACGGCATCACCGACCACTGGGATGCGGCACTGTACCAGATCGTCAGCCAGCCCGCAGGGGAGTCTTTGGCCTATGAAGGCATGAAAATAGAAACCCGTTATCGATTTGGCGAAAGAGGCAGATATTTCGTTGACCCCCTTCTGTATCTCGAATATAAATTAGACGTCCATGACAAGGATGCCATCGAAGCCAAGCTGGTTCTGGCAAAAGATATGGGCAATCTCAATATCGCTTACAATCAGATCATTGAGGTGGAACTCGGCCGGGGCGGCGAGACTGAACATGAGTATGCCGCTGCAGTCAGTTATGCGGTTCACCATGCCGTGCGCATCGGAGCGGAGTCCAAGGGAAGCTATACGGAAAGAGAATATGCGATCGGCCCGACGATCGCATGGGTGCCGGGCCGGTTCTGGGCTACTCTCGGCGCCATATTCGGCCTAAACAACAGGACAGACGATATGCAGCTGCGGCTTATCGTAGGCATTCCTTTCTGAACAGATGCCTGTTAAGACAATCGCCCGCTTTTCAGCATTCCGCAAGAAATGCTGAGGCATGAGACAGGAACAGCCCTGCGTGATATAGTAATTACATTAGACGCATTATTCTGAAAGTTCACTGCACAGCGAAAGGAGCATCCCGGACATGGCAGAGATTGATGGAACTCAGTTATCACAAACCGTACATGCAAAGACCGCGGAAATGATGGCACTCTGTGCTGCGATGAGCGAGGAAACCGCTTCATGCGCACCTGTGGGCAGATGGTCTCCCAAACAGATCATCACCCATGTCTCTGGCCCCGACGGCATCGGCTTTATGCCGGCGATCAGGCATATCCTTGAGCAGGACACCCCACGAATCGACATCGTTGCCGAAGATCCGTTCTTCACCGAGAGGCGGCAGAAGTTGCCTATGCAGGAACTCATTGCCGAGTTCGCGCAGGAGTACGAAAAGATAGCTGTCTTTCTGGAGCATGCTTCTGAAGAGCAGTTGGCCAGAAAGGCTCATATCCCCCTGTTCAAGGATACGCCTCTGGGTGAGTACCCCACGCTTGCTTCATTCATCAGTGCCCTTGCAGGCTGGCATCTGGACTTCCATATAAACCATATGAAGGAAGTCCTGCAGGCCATGGGAAAGACCTGAATACTGAGAGAACATTCTCTGAACCTTGAACAAGATTCTTCTCATTATAGGTGCAACGATCGGCAGTGCCTTCTGCTGGTGGATAGGATCGTTTGTCGGGATCATGACTGCCTATACCGTCAGTGTTATATTTACTGCCGCGGGGGTATATGCGGCCAGACTGTTCGTCATGCATTACCGTGAATAAGGAGGCTTCCACGTGCCCTATGTGAACATCAAGATCACGAAAGACGGAGCATCTGCAGAGAAGAAAGCCGAGCTTATCAGTGGTGTAACGGATCTGCTCCGGGATGTCCTGGGAAAAAATCCCCAGACAACGGTCGTGGTTATCGAAGAGATTGACACCCACAACTGGGGCATAGGCGGAGAAACGGTCACCCGGAGGCGGGGTCAGGGAAGTTGATAGTCTTTTTGTCGCTGAGCTCCGGGCATCATTTTTCTGCACACGTAAGGCAGATACTGTGACTGAACACCGCAACAGAATATTTATGAAGCTATGATTTGATCTGCTTCCCCTCCCTATCCTTTTTGATCCCGGATCATGAGCAGGAGACAAAGCTTCGAGAGGTGTCATGGCAAAACCACGATTTTCAGCGCGGAAACATGGGATATATTTTCACGGGAAAACGGTCATGAACATTCTGTCAGGTGCTAACGGACTTCGACCATGAATTCGATCAACCGGACCTTGCCCTCGTGCAGTATTTCGGAGAAAATCTTGTACGTCCCCTTGGCCGGGAAGACCATGTTCGCCTCGATCTCCGGACCGAACTTTGTTCCGGCGGGAACACCGTGCCCCATATGCGTCGCCATATGCCCTTCGTGGCCCATGTGATGCATGGCACCGGGGCGGTCCCCATGTGCATGAACAAAATAGTGCTGCATGCCTTCATTGATCACGGCAAGATGCATGGCAGCTGAAAGGTAGGGCTCGATATCGGTAACAGGGCTGCCGTTCTTCATGAACGTATACCGGAGGGTCGTCTCCTTCCCGGCAACCGGCACCTCAGGGGTGAGCCTAAGCGTTACGTCATAGCTGCCAACCTTTTTTTCACGCGACAGGTTCCTCTGTACGGTTCCCATGGGGGGCGTGCCTCCCACATTAATGTCCAGCATCTCCGAGTATCCTCTGCCCCCGTGCGCGAAATCGACGGCAATGTTGTATTTCCCCGCCTTCGGAAAGGTGTAACGGACCGGGAACCGCGCATTCTCCCTCATCTCCTGCGTAACGGGACCTAAATCCTCGGCATGGATATGGCCGAAGACCGACAGGTCCTCTGATATGATCACCACATGGACGATCCTGTCATGGGTAATGGCAAGGTCTCTGATGGGTCTGCCGTTCTCATCCCTGATAATGAACGTGATCGTTGCAGGCGTTCCCGCACTGATCTCTGCGGGAAGCGTCTCCATATCCACGACCGGCTCCAGATCGGAAGAAGCAGCAGCATGATGTTCATGCATATCATGAGTGTGATGACTATGGCCTTCGTCTGCCGCATAGCCAGGATTCATACTGGGGATAAGAACCGAAACAAGGGCTAACAACATTATCGATATTCTCTGAGTAATCATACTCAAACCTCCGTGCTGTTATTATGCCTTTTCCCGTCTCTTTTGGCGAGTGCTTCTCTTTTCCCTGGCAGGTCGGTTCTACCGTCTACGATTATTGGTCTCCAAGCGTAAAGGGATTACTCCTGATGAGTGCTGCGAGATAGACGAGAGTTTTAAATGGTACACCAACCACACCGTAGTTATAAAAAATGAATCTATCACACAATTCCTCTTGTAGCCGAACTAGGATGAACAGGTATAATAATGAAAAGTATGAATGGTAATGCCTACTTATGGCGAGACATTCATGGCGATTTAATGATAATGGAATAGCATGTAATGCATACATGAATATAACAGCTGGAGAGTAGCGATATAATGCATGACAATCGAAGATACAAAAGACTCAAATTGAACGACCGTGAAATCAACGGCAAAATGATATTGGTTACTGAAGTAAAGGTTAATGACATCAGTGTCAGCGGAATATCTCTGAAAGTGAATAGACGGCTTAATATCGGCAGTGACTATACACTTAAATTAGAAGGAAAGAAGACCATCTCCATGAGAGGTACGGTAGTATGGTGCTCACTCAGCGAGACCAGAAAGGTGTCTCAGGAGGAAGGGATACCAATATATTCAGTCGGCATGCTATTCAAAGATATGTCCGCTGAAAGGGTGACAGAACTTCAATATCTTATTGAGAGTCATAAAATAGAGGAGCTGTATGCGATAGGAAGTACCAGGCTTAATATCCGGTTTCATATTAAGGATCCGG
>QKDO01000034.1 GCA_003252075.1 Nitrospirota bacterium | reverse complement strand
CCAGAGTTGCCGTTGCGATAATTGTTCATCATTTGGTGGACAGAAGACCCGAGGGGAAGAGATGGGCAGAACCGGCGACCTGCCGGTTGACTGGAAAATAGGGAAAGAGAAAGAGGCCTGGATCATCCAGGCCTCTTTTATTATCTGCACCGTGTGACCGTCAGTCTTTTCAGCAAGGCTCTTTGCAGAAGGGCTGAGCAGTGCCGGGCTGATCTCTTCACGTGAGCATATCTCCACATTCAGGACTGGTCTTACGCCTGACCTCGAGTTCCGCAGAACCAGGGGAACGACACCTTTTTTCCGAACGGGGGCAGGACTACAACCTGCATCGCTGCGATGGATCAGCCTGGAATAGGCAACAGCAGAGCTGTCCCCGAGACTGGGGATGATCCTGCCAAAGTTTGCCTAACTCACTGAAAAAAAGAGATAAATAGGGCAAGGCCTCTGAAGCATTCCTGTAAGCCATAGGACAAACACCTACATTTGTTAGAGTTTGTTCTACAAAAAATAGGACGGATAGTGATAGCGGAGCAGAGTTTCCTGCATTACCATATGGAGCATTTTTTCTTGATAATTGAGCAAGTGCTGACGTTGCATTATGCTTCTCTCCATTCTAAAATAATGTTCACAGACAGGGTTGGAGCAATTCTAATCTTAATTTTTGACACAAGAAAAAGGGGGAAGAAAGCGATGAAAAAAGTATTTGTGGTGATGTGTATCGTGGCAGTATCTCTGTTACTGAGCAGTCAAGTCGCTTTGGCAGGCAAGACGTTCTTCGCCAATGTCAAAGCAGATGCAATCTGTACGGTCATCGACACCGACGTGATGGTCGATGCGGGGCTCGTACAGACTGACGCGCCGAGTTCCGGTCCGATCGTTTCGACGGCAATGTTTTCTCTGGAGCAGCACTTTCCGAACACGAATTTTTGGGTGCCGGTAGGCGGCTCTGAAGTGACGGTAGATGTCAGCACCGCCTTTGATCTGCTGCCTGCAGGAGAGCGGTACGATGTGGCGACGCAGGACTATCTGGGTGCCTGCAGTCTGATCAGCCCCGATGCGAATGCGGTCAGGGCAGTCGTCCAGATTACGGTGGACAACGCCAACCCCAGACGCCCGAGCGGGCTGGTCTTTACAGGCCGTTGCATCAGTTTCCCCAATCCCTGCAGATAGGGAGACGGTCCGGGCACCAGAGTTGCCGTTGCGATAATTGTTCATCATTTGGTGGACAGAAGACCCGAGGGGAAGAGATGGGCAGAACCGGCGACCTGCCGGTTGACTGGAAAATAGGGAAAGAGAAAGAGGCCTGGATGATCCAGGCCTCTTTTATTGTCTGTATGGGTTCGTTCCTGCGGGACAGGTTGCCATCCGGGACCCAGCGGCGCTAGAATGCTCCTTATGCCTCCACTGCCAGTGAGGGCAAGATGTTCGTCCCGAAGGAAGTGCTGGAGAAACCGGGAAAATTGAACGACGAGGAATGGCATCAAATGAAGCTGCATCCGGCAGCCGGCGCAAAGTATCTCTCCGCGCTTCCGATGTTCTGAAACTCGCCATGATTGCGGCATTTGAACATCATATGAAATTTGACGGCAACGGATACCCCGGCATGAAGAGGGCAGACAGCAAGCAGCATATCGTGAGCCAGGCAGATCAGGGCTTTTTTTTGCAGCAGCAGACTGCCCGTCGAATGGGAAGAATGGGCCGATTCATGGGGAAGTCCTCGCCCTAGCTTCTACGCGAGCTTGAATAGTCCACCGAAGACTCCGCAGATATCAGTATATGTCAACGAAGTTCGGAGGTGGTTGAACGAGGCTGGGCCGCGATTAGCAAGCAGCCACTGCGCCTCTTTTTGGTGACAGCATTCAATGCACCACTCAGGGCCTTTTTTGAATTACGGTCCCGGGCGTAACGCTTTGCCAGGGTCAAAAAATTGGTGGGAGAGCAACCTACGATTGCGAGATGACCAGGACTGCGGTCGTAATGATCACGACCGGCCTGGCCGTATCTTTTCGAACGTCTCCAGCATTAATGAAAAGACTCATAATTACTTGTTCGATTTGTGTCCTTCTCCCTCTCTGAGGGGCGGGTGGGGTGCGATGCTCACATTATCCAGCACTCCACGTAAGCTTGAGCCGTCGGATTTCAGCCGGCCATCTCATAACAACAGAAACATTCTTCCGTAACGCGAAAGCATCAATGTTGGCTCCACGAAGAAAGATTGCCTCCCAAGCCTTTCATGGCAGATATTCCGACATTCACCTCGTAATAAGCATAGCCATGTCCTTCCGGTCACCTGCCATTCATCTCTTTTCAGGAACTTGCAACAGTGCAGATTACCAAAGGTAGCGTATATTTTGCCTCTGCATTTTTGCAGCACAGATAATAAGCAGTAATCGTGCGTGCGGCAGAGGCAAATCAAAATACTCGTTATAAATTGTATTTGCTAGAGTTGCAAACAAGAATGCTGTCCACTACAACTAAAAGCAGAAAGGGTTCACTCCTTGGCCCCGGCCTCTGTGAGCAGAGAAATTATCTCTTGGTTACCTTTCGTTTTTGCTAACGAAAGGGGTGTGATGCTTTGATCGTCTCTCGCATTCAGATCTGCGCCTCTGCTGATGAGAAGTTTGACAATCTCTGCGTGACCGCCTTCCACTGCTGCAAAGAGCGCGGTCCAGTTATTTTCGGTCTTCGCGTTGACAGCAGCTCCCTTTTCGATCAGGAACCTCGCCACATCTACCTTGCCCATCTGTATGGCATCAATGAGGGCTGTCCAGCCGTCCTTCATCTGAGCGTTGACGTCTGCTCCACGTTCGACCAGGAGGCTGACGATCTTCTGATGTCCCCAGTGCGCCGCGAAGATGAGCGGCGTCTGACCTTTGTCGTTTTTCTCATTGACGTTGGCACCACTGTCGAGGAGCAGCTTCACCATATCGGGATACCCCTGAGAGGCACTGATCATGAGGGCTGTCCAGCCATCCGGGCTCTTTGCATTTACCGCAGCACCTTTGCCGAGCATTTCCCTCACCAGATTGATGTCGCCTTCAGCTGCTGCGCTGAGGAATTCGTCCGTTTTCGGCGGACTCGGGGTGAGCGGTTTCACACTCTTGAAACTGGTTATCAAGGGATCCAGCATGGTCAAATCTGCCTTGTGGTCAGGCTTTGTGTAAGCATCGCTCATGAAGAAGACGTAGAACCTCTTATCCTCGAGGTAATCAGGCGGAAAGTACAAATATAAGACCGCCTCAACCGTGAGATCCTCCTTGGTCGCTTCGTAGTTCAGGCGATACAGCTTCCTGCCTCCTTTTGTGGCAGTGCCCTTCTCCATGCGCTTCATCACAAAGGCCCCCTGCTCTACCAGCTCCTTGACTATCTTTTCTTTTTCGCCGTCGATGTAATCCGCTGCGACCTCTTTTTCTTCGCGCGTCTTCATCCGCGCCTCTGTTTTTTTCTTCAAGACCTGGATGAAGGTTGAAACGCTTACCGACTGATTATTGTGCGTAGCATTCTCGACCCTCTCAAATTGCACGGATTCTTTATTCCGGTCGATGTTCACTGTCCAGTTGTCGCCGGAAGGGGCTTGCATGGTATAGCTCTCCATGATTATCAGAGAATCTTTTTTCTCGTCCTTCTTCTTCTGGATGGCGGCGTCGGACCGGCATGCAACGTCGAAGCTGATCAGCAATGCGCAGATCGCGATCACCACCTTCAGGGACCGCCGCAGGGTAAGTTCAGTAACCATGGCCATATATTAACATTATACCTCATGTGGCGCACGACGCGGGGAAAGCCTGCTCAAACACGTCGTTTCACCGCGTCCTTATTTACCCAGAACGCTCGATCCGGGAACCCTGGAAGAAGAAATGAACGCCGCTGTCACGCGGGGTAAAAGATATCGCCTCGCCAATGCCCCTGTTAAAGCCGGCGGAGACTTTTGCAACGATCCTTGTCTTTCCTGCCATCGCGTAGAGGAGTGATTCTGATCCGAGATGCTCAACAACGTCGACCGTTGCCGTTATGTCACCCCTGCCCGGAATCAACGCTTCCGATCGTATGCCCATTGTCGCTTCTCTACCATGATAGGGCCTCAGTTCTTTTCTGGCATCGACCGGGTTGAAGCGACGGTCTGGGACTTCCTCCTGCTGTCGCAGGGTCTTGAGGGTTCACCCTATGAGGCATCGCGGATCCTGGCATATGCTTCGGCAAAGCTGCTCACCGAAGGGCTGAGCCTGTCGGGAAGGCAACTGAGCAGACAAGAGGTTATCACATCGCTCGAGCATATCTCAGGGTTCAGGACCGGTCTCACGCCCGAGATGGGGTTCCGCCAGAACAAGAGGGTCGGCGCATTCGGCGCCTATGTTGTTACCTTCACCCGGGACCAGGCAGAAGGGAAGGGGTTGCAGGTTTCGCAGCGCTGGATTGAACTTGTTGAATAGGACAACACCAGTGCAGTGTTTCTTACATCTCTTTTCTTGTGCTTGTCATTCCAGCTTGTCCGGAATCTTTCCGGAAGGAATCCCTCGATCCCTGACCAGCACAGGTAGAGGCTCAGCTCCGCTCGTTTAAGGCTCCTGCTTCCGGTGAGGGAACGACACCGAAAAGAACATGCAAACAATAGACGCCATGCGGTCACTGCCGCAGGGTTCTTCACGTTCTCATAACAAGAAATCCCCCATTGCGTAACTTCACCATGAAGGGCTCGCATCGTGCCGAGTTATTCCCGCGACAGCCTCCAGACAGGATTTCCGCCCCTCATGACAGTGCACCAGTGAGGGCAGCGTCATACCTTTGGTGTTTTTGCCAACAACGAAAGCAGATTGACCATCCCGGCGGCCTCTGCGCCTGATCTGTTGCAGCTTTTGCAATAATGCGCTAAGGCGCAAAGCCGCTCCCATCACTATTTAGATATGCATCGCTATCTAAACGGCCTCAGTTGGAATAGAAATTGCTCCTGATCTCAGTAGGTTCTGATTGCGGTAACCCGTGTATGTGAAGGGTTTGCAAGAACCGGGTCTTTTGGGGAAAAGACCGTGGGATAGTCAGAATATTTCTGATTTCGACGAGGGGTTTTATGAGAGCTTTTCTTTGGGGAATAGGTCGGGCAATGCTATCGCCTGTGCTTGCAGGACTCCTGATAATGGTGCTGCAACAGGCTGCCCTGGCTGCAGGACCAGTGGTGAATATTGACTCCCCTTATTCCGCCACAACCATTGAAGCGGGGCAATGTTCGGGTGGCGTGAAGATTGGGGCTTATGATCTGTTTGGTCACCGTACACCCGCCACTTCTCATATTCCTGTTACGCTGCAGTCGAGCGGGCATGTTTCCTTTTATTCGGATTCTGCCTGCTCCAACCCTGTCACCTCTGTTGCGATTTTGGCCGGCAGGAAATCAGTCACCTTCTATTTTAAGGGGTTAGAACCGGAAACTATTTTC
>QKDO01000126.1 GCA_003252075.1 Nitrospirota bacterium | reverse complement strand
GTGGGATAGGCAGAATATCTCTGATTTCGACGAGGGGTTTTATGAGAGCTTTTCTTTGGGGAATAGGTCGGGCAATGTTATCGCCTGTGGTTGCAGGACTCCTGATAATGGTGCTGCAACAGGCTGCCCTGGCTGTAGGACCAGTGGTGAATATTGACTCTCCTTATTCTGCCACAACCATTGAAGCGGGGCAATGTTCGGGTGGCGTGAAGATTGGGACTTATGATCTGTTTGGTCACCGTACACCCGCCACTTCTCATATTCCTGTTACACTGCAGTCGAGCGGGCATGTTTCCTTTTATTCGGATTCTGCCTGCTCCAACCCTGTCACCTCTGTTGCGATTTTGGCCGGCAGGAAATCAGTCACCTTCTATTTTAAGGGGTTAGAACCGGAAACTATTTTCTTGGTGGGAGCAGCAGGCAGATACGGCGGTGTTGTCATTCCCATGACCATTACCCCGGCGACGCCGCCGCAGTCTGCCGCAACGCCTGTCCACTTCAACCCACTGTGGTTGGGCACGATCCTTCTGGCGGGTCTGACCGCTATCGGGGGCTTTGTATTGCGGAAGAAGATGACGCTGCGGTAATGCGCAACCGTGAAGTCTGCATCGATACAGAGGCCTGCCGGAATGGACTGAAAACAGCGCTTCCCCAGCCCATCCCCTCGATGGAGGGGCACTCTTTAGCCATCCTCACCCTGGAGGGAGAGGACACCAACAGTGGGTGCCTTAGGCAGAGGAGAGGGTGGAGTCCTCTTAATTATGATCTCCTTAGACTAATTGCAGGAAGACTAGCGGCACTTCTCAAGATCATTGAAAGTAATCACGTTGTAACAGGTGATTAGACCGTTTGGCACCAACAACGCACATCCGGTGTTAGTCAACCGGTTACGAGACGGAATCCGCTTCAACAATATAGGATTTTGCATAGTATGAGACCGGCAAGCAAGCGCTCCGAATGACCCGTATAATTGCCGGGTTAATAAGAGGAGCCAAGGGGACGTCAGCTTTCTACCGGTCTTCCCCATCGTGCCTGATTTCATCTTTAATGCGCCGGATGTGACCCCTGCCGAGACCCTTGACCTCACACCCAAGCTGAAGATAGCCCTTGATCTTCCGGTCATCCAGAACGCCAAAGCAGTCGATAACCGCAATGGGTCCTCCTGCGGCCCGGACGACTTCCTCAGGTTCGAGGTCGAGATATGCCTTATGACGTACCGCAAATACGAGGGCATCTATGCCCTTCAGTGCTTCGGCAAGGTCTTTCAGAACCTTCAGGTCCTTCAGCTTCTTCTGGTTGCGGAAAAAGGTCTTCAGGCTGTTGCTCGGGTAGTTGTCCTGGGTAACGAATTCCCACCACTGGTCAACATAGGGATCATGCACGCGGATGTCCGCACCCATATCCGCGAGGCGCCGCACCATCAGCTCTGAACCGCTGAAGCGGGTATCTCCTACATCTTCACGGTATGAGGCCCCCAGAATCAGTATCTCCGCGCCGGCAATCGGCAGGTTCATGTTCCTCATGGCATCCCGCACGAACTGGGCTGCATGCAAGGCACGCGTGTCATTGATGTCTATGGCAAGGGGTGTCATCCGGAAGAGGTTATCCTCAAATCCCAGGACATGCCGGTACGCCCAGACACCGAGACCGCCGTCCTTGGGCAGGCAATAGCCACCGATTCCCGGGCCGGGAAAGATCAGGTTGCTGTGTGTTGGCCTTACCCTGACCGCGTTGATCACCTTTACGATATCTATCCCGTTTCTCTCTGCGAACTTGGACCATTCGTCCATAAAGGCGAGTACCGTGGCCCGATAGCTGTTTTCGACTATCTTGGCCGTCTCGGACTCTATCGGCCGGTCGAGAACCGTCAGGGGAAATTCCCTTGTGTTCAGGACCTCGTTCAGGAATTTTACTACGCGGCCGGTGGAGACCTCGTTCACCCCGCTGCAGACCCTCCAGAAATCCCGTACACTGGCAACGTAGTTCCTGCCCGGCATGACCCTTTCATAGCTGTGGGCAAGCAGGGGAGCGCTCTCTATCCCTCTTGACCTGAAGATCTTCTTCATGAGGGGAAAGGCGATCTGCTCGGTGGTACCGGGAGCAACTGTTGTCTCGATCAGCACCAGTGCATCGGGCTTGATACGGTGGGCTATGATATCAAAGGAGTCCTCGAGAGCAGACATTTCTACACTTCCGCTCCTGACGTTGCCGATTTCATTCTTGATATAATCGAGCTGCACATCAATGATGACCACGTCGGCGAGTTTCAGGACATCATAGGTGTAGGTCGCGGTCAGAGTCTTCTTGTCCAGCACACAGCGCCGGATGAGCCTATCGACCTCCGGATCTTCGGCCTTCACCGGCGATATTCCTTTATTGAGGGTCGGGATCTTCCAGTAGCTTCGCGTGCTTGGCCGCTGCATGCCAATAACGAACTTTGAAGGTATGCCGTCTTCATTTACGGCGTCGGCCACTATTGCCGCCATGACCGCACCTACAAAACCCACTCCCATGACCACGACGACTTCCTGACCGTTATCCCTCGCTTTGGCAACCAAATCACTGACCCGTGTGAACTCGTGCGCATACTCCTCTTCAATCGGCAGAGGATACTGAATGCCATCAGGACTGCAAGAGACATCTTTTTTCAGTTTCATATCACTCCTACGTTGTTTGTTTGAATAGTTCATACGTTAGGCTTTACCCTTGCCTGATTACTGAGAATAACTTACATTATTTTGAAGTTTTTGAGAACTTTAGATTTTCAGGAGAAGCATGTATCAGATTCATTTTCTGTACCTACACAGTAGTCGGTGACCTGGACGGCGATGGTTCGAATAAGCGTCATTCAGCACTGCCGCATCAGTTCGGGGACGCGCTGTCAATGTGTTATGGAATAGATATGATATTATTAAACTCCGGAAGCGAAGCCACGGGAGGTTACCACCATGCCAAAGGCAAGAAAAGAATCATTTCAGTGCCAAGTATGCAAGCTGGAAAAAAAGCAAAGTGAGGTGCTCCCGGGAAGCTTTGTTCGCAATCCCATCGTGGCAAGAATCCAACGAACAGTTCCGGGTTGGTCCCCGGAAGGATATATCTGCCTGACAGACCTGAACCGCTTCAGGGCCGAATATGTGCAGTCTGTTATAGAAGAAGATAAAGGGCAGCTGTCAAAGCTGGAAGAACAGGTGGTCGAAAGCCTGAGGGAACAGGACCTGATCACCAAGAACCTCAATCTCGAATATGAGCAACAGCTAACCCTGGGACAGAGGATTGCTGACAGGATCGCTGATTTTGGCGGAAGCTGGCAGTTCATCAGCATCTTTGGCGTAGTACTTGTCCTGTGGATGCTCTTAAACTCCATAAAGGTTATTGCTGCACCGTTCGATCCGTATCCCTTTATCTTCTTGAATCTTATTCTTTCCTGCCTTGCTGCAATTCAGGCCCCTATTATCATGATGAGTCAAAATCGCCAGGAAGAAAGAGACCGCATGCATGCTGAACACGATTATCGTATAAATCTCAAGGCAGAACTGGAAATCCGGCATTTACATGAGAAACTGGACCATCTTCTTATGAACCAGTGGCAGAGATTGTTGGAGATACAGGAGATTCAGATGGAACTGATGGAGGAACTTGCCCACAGGAAGAAATAGAAAAGTATGATTCATCCCCGGAATCCGCACCTGACGTATATGATATAATTCCGCCAGGTGCAAGCGGCAATATGCATCTTTAATCTTGATGAACGTGAGTAGCGAGACGTGAAAATAATCACCTCTGGGTTATGTGTTAAAAGTAACAGGGTATGATAGACAAAAGACGGCATAAGAGAGTCCCCTTGGCTGCATCTGCTTCTATCAAATATACCTCTGGAGAAAGCCCGGAACGAATTTTAGCCATGATCGCCGATATTTCCCTTTCAGGGATTGGCGTATATTCGGATAAACGAATAAGAGAAGGTGCCGGGTTATCAATCAAATTGCGTTCATTTCCTCTGACGGTGTAATGACGCCTGGCTCCCTGCAAGGTGAAAGTGTCTACGTCCGGGACATGGGCGGCATGTATTTTATCGGCACTAAATTTGATGAAGAGATCAATCCCATAAAACAGCCTTCTGTGCACGAGCACCTGCAGAAGGTCCTGACAGGGGATTAGCTGTTTCCGTAAGACGACTTTACTACAAAGAGGAGAAAACTGCATGTCACAGAAAGAGAATCATCAAGTGGAAGTTGCAAAGGTTGCGTACGAACTTTTTGAAAACAGCGGCAGGATACACGGGAATGAATTAGAGAATTGGTTAGCAGCAGAAAAGATTGTCCTGGGAAGGCACGCTGGGGAAAAGGTGCATAATGCTGCTTCTACAAAAGGGAAGAAGTCATCAGGCAAAACTGAATCCAAGACAGTGAAAACATCCAAGAAGCCTTCGGAAAGCAGTTCAAAGACAACAAAGAAGAAAAGCCCGGTGAAAAAGAAGACCGGATGAGATGAGGTTTTACGGAACGATGCAATAACTGCTTCCTGTTTCCGCACACTTCAGGTACGAACAAAGGTTAGTGCAAGCTGAAATTGACATGTTTCAAACAGAAACCCTCAAAATTCAACTTATACACACCCTGGACAGGCACTGGAACCAGGCGTAAAGATGGAGATACTGACGCCCAGGAAGGGCGGTAGCTTGCTCCCTGTTCAGTCAGCTGAAAGGTTGTAAGGTCCCAGGACGTAACGGATGGATGTCAAGGTCTTAAGACGTATGCCTCAGGAGGAACAAACCGCTGAGATAAGATGGGAAGCGGAAGCAAGCACCTTTTTTATATGTAATAGTCATGAATTGCATTGACATCACTTGTAAACGCTTTTCTCGACTTCTTCCTGGACTCTTGCATATGAAGGCTTGGCCGGATGGTTAAGACTTCTTTTTGTAATTGACATGAGACAAGCCGGAAGTTCGTATAATAATTGTTAACCACAAATGAATATGAAGGCATATAGAGTCCTAATTAATGCTCAAAATATAATGATGGAGACCGATGGTAAAATTGGTCACTACGGCCTTTATACGACTAGGGTCGTTTTAGCACCTGACCATAAGACCGCTATCCATAATGCCATTGATTTAATAAAGAATGAAGAGGATTTTAAAATGCTACTACTTAATAGCGCCGATGATCCTCCTCTGCTAAGTGTCGAAGACATAGAAGAAGTTGATCAACCCCTGTATTTAAACAAGAAATTATCTGGCTACACACTGTATCCTGAAAATAAAACAACACATTAGTAATGGCTAACAACATGCTCGACAGCCGACCGGGATTAACTTTAGTAAGGCCGGTTGCCCCGGCGGGTCAGCCGTCACGTTTTGCGCATTTTCCTGATATTTAACACATTTGACAGTCTCCCGATACCCTGAATAATTGCCTGATATCTCCTGATTTTAAAGGGATTATTCC
Organism: Nitrospirota bacterium; assembly: GCA_003252075.1. Lineage (GTDB taxonomy): Bacteria > Nitrospirota > Thermodesulfovibrionia > Thermodesulfovibrionales > UBA6898 > UBA6898. The sequence goes on along the minus strand of QKDO01000126.1, from coordinate 4,359 downwards.
TTTGCAGATACTTCCGAATGTGATACTATCACGTTATGGACGAGAATAATACCTTCGAGACAGATTAATTGTTCGGCAGGGCGTGGTTACCTTAGCGGGCGGAAAGAAATTGGAGGGAGGGATTGTATGTCAGATATCAGAGAACGCATTATGGGTATTCTTGGTCGGCCGCAACTCTCGGCACTGGCCACCGTGACGGCTGAAGGCAAGCCGTGGGTACGGTACGTGATTGCGGTGTCAGATGACGACATGACAATTCGCATTGCCACATTCGTGGGCTCGCGCAAGGTTGAACAGATCAGCAATAATCCGGAAATTCATCTCACGTGCGGCGTAATGAACCCTGCGGAAATGAAACCGTACCTGCAGATCCAGGGACGCGCCCGATTCACTATTGATAAGCAAGAGCGTCATGGATTCTGGAATGATATGCTCAAGCCCTACTTTGATGGTCCAGACGATCCAAAGTATGGAGTCGTCATTATTGAGCCGTATCGGGTGGAGTACTGCACTCCCGGGATATTTGAGCCCGAGGTCTGGTCTGCCTGACGGACAAATCGCAGTAAAGGCTGCTGAACAACTGGTCGGAGGGAGGGGCAATGAATTACAATCACGTCGCTTCGCCTAACGACGCCAAGATCGTTCCCTGGTTAAGGGCCATCCGACTTCAGTTCTATCCCATGTCTTGGATTGCATACACTGCCGGCGCGGCCTGCTCTGTTTTGGCTCATGCATTGTTTGATGTCAGTATTTATCTGGCAGGCTATCTCTGCATGTTCCTCCTGGAGGTGTGCACAGTTCTCGTGAACGAGTACTTCGACTTCCAGACGGACAAATTGAACCAGAACTGGAGCGCCTATACCGGTGGCTCCAGAGTCCTTGTCGTTGGTCTTTTGTCTTTCAGGCAGATCCGCACGGCTATATTCATCAGCCTGTGTCTCCTTATCCCCTCTGCGGTCCTCCTTTTTTCCCAGATCAGCGGCAACGGCACCGCGTGGTCCGTGGCAGGGATTCTCCTGTTGGGTCTCTTCCTTGGCGTTGGGTATACGGCGCCGCCAATGAAGTTCTGTTACAGAGGACTCGGTGAACTTGTTGTGGCTGCCACCAACGGCCCCTATGTACTTCTGGCCGGCTTCTTCTTCCAAACCCAAAGTTTCAACTCGCCGCTCCCGTGGCTCCTGTGCGTGCCACTGTTTCTCGCAGTGTTTGCGGCCATTACGATCTCGGCACTCCCGGATTACAGCGCAGACAAAGCTGTTTCTAAAAGAACGCTTGCTGTTCTCTTCGGGCCCCGCACGGCCTCAGTGTTAGCGTTGGTCTCAATTGTTCTCGCGGCATCAAGCAGCAGTCTCCTGCTCACGCACGGTTATCTGCGCGGTGCGGGCACTGTGTTGCTTGCAATAACCGTTCCGCACGCCGTGGTGCTCTGCGTTTCCCTCTTGACGGTAATCAGAAGGCGCCTGTTCGACTGCCGGATTGACGGCATAATGCGTCTCGCGCTGCTGTTCATTCTTTGGTTTGGCCTCATTCCGCTCCTGGGCATACTATGGATCGTATTACATCGCACTTCATGAAGCTCTTGTTTGTGATCTCGTGTCTGACTGGATACGCCCTCGATGCAATTCTTGTACAGGCAACATCGAGCAATACGCCGCCAGTTGCGCCGGAAACATATCGATACACATCTGCTCCGGGAACCCGATGGGACGAACGCGGAAAAGAATCCATTATTATGGCATATGGCTCCGTGAATGGTCTTGTGCTGCTTTCCTCTCAAACACTTGGCAGGGATTCTCTGCAAACCGTCACCATCACCTTGACACCGCAGGGCAACGTCGTTTCCGCCACCTTGGAAAGCGCGACGTCCCTTGACGGCGAAGTCAACCAGCAGTCCCGGATCCGGAATGAGAATGGAACGGTTTCTATCGATGTCTCACATGGGCAGAACAGCAACACGCGAAGCATCCGTGTGCCCGACGGGAAGAAACTCGCGGTCGATGCGTCACTCCTCTATCTTATGCGGCAGTTTCCTTTCGACACAGGGGAGGAATGGCGTGTCTTCATGGTGGATTTCTCCGGTCAAACCGTGACGGTTTCCGTCCGCAATCAAGGAACGGAAATCGTGACCGTGCCTGCTGGTGCGTTCCCCTGCTATCGCATGGAAGTTCGTATCGGCGTTGCTTTTCTCAAAGCGACAATTACCTATTGGCTCACGAAGAGGCCGCCGCATTTTCTTGTGAAGCACATCGGCAAGAAAGGGCCATTCACGAGAACCTACACGACGGTACTTGACTCGATTGACTCCTCGACTCCACGGGCAACCGAACAATCGGATTGAATGTGGCTCCCGTAAGGACTCGAACGACCTTACCGGAGCGATTCATCCGTAACGCTATGCGCCTTTGTTCTGATAATTTTCATCGTTGCAGATTCTTGGAACGTGTTGACTGGTAGGTGGTACTCCTCAGCAAGAAGCAGGTCACTATTTGCGTTTACAATGGCTGTAAACACAAGTAGTGTTCAGCGCATTTTTATATCAGCGTCTGCCGTAGAATTTTCGGGCATCGCTATCTCGATATCCGTATCCAGCATGCGAAGACATTCTGAACACGGTACCGGTGCGATAGCCTATACGATGAGACTTGGATAACGGCAACACCTCTCAAGAGGAAAAGGAGGATCCGATAGGGTATACAGGCTACTCCTGGCTCTTTCTGAAAAATCCCTGTATTCCTGCGCAAAAAGACCACCTGTAGTGGTAAATTCACGGTGTATATCTTACGTAATGCTGCTATCCTGTATGCTAACACGCCTGTTTTAAAGGTATTTTCATCTTGGTATATTTGTTGCTAGTAACTAGGTATGATTACTTTAAGAAAAGAAATCCTCAGGGAAGCGATCGAAATCTGCAGACAGTCAAACCTGTATGATTTCTTTACCCGGGAGGAAAAACGTGAAGCCGTTTTTCACGTTTACCATATTATCGATGAATACCAGGCAACCGATTTGCTGATATCTCGGATAAACTAACTACGTGGTCAAGAAGCATTTCCTCAGCTCAAGCCTTGCACTCCTGATATATGCCGTCATATGCATTTCTTCTCCTTCAGGCGCTGCTGCCGCATCCCAGCAGGATGATCAGCATGAGACAGCTTCATTTCTTCAGCTCACGGCAACAGGGCCTTCGACCTACGGCAAACATGCGGTCAATGAAAAGGCCGGGGAGCATGATGCTTCTCATACCGTCAGCATTCCGGTGAATAGCAGCCTTAACGCTTATTTCGACTTCTCACAATCAAACATCCAGGAAATTACGAAAAAGAAGAATACCATGGATTTCCGTACGGTTTTCGGTTTCCGTATCACCCTGAAGTAGCATTTCCGCTTTTCCCTTTATCTTACACTCTTAAGACTTCAAGCCAGAGGAGGCGAGCGCGCAAGTTCTCCTCTCTATCATTTTCAGGTATTGGTTATGAAGGGCGTCTCAACTACTTCCTACAGTAAACTGCAGTTTCAATCACCAATAACTATTTGTTTCCTGTCGCATTACAGAAACCTTACAAAAAACAGCCTTTGCCGCTTTTTTTGGAAGGTGCAAAAGTAATGAAGAGCATGAGAATGGGGAATACGATCTTCCTTGTCATCCATCAATACACCCCGACAGAGCATGTGTAACTCTAAGCTAGCTGTTTGACGACAACGATTTATTGATTCTTGTAATTGTATGTCTTAATATCGAGGCCGGCCTTTCTTATCATCTCAAACACGGGCTGATAATCTTCTTTGCTCGTTTCAATGAATTTTATGGCCCCGAATTTCTTTAAAACCGCCTGACCTTCAGGTTCTGTGTGCAGGTTCAATAAGGCATCCTTGATTCTTTTCTTGAGAGCAGCATCGAGGTCTTTTCTGACGCAGAGGCCGTTTGAAGGGACGGATGTTGAATTTGCCAGGATCAGTATCTCCTTGTCTATCCTGGGATTCTCCTTCCTCTCCCTGTCAAACATGCTGTGCTTCGCGGCCCCTATGTCAGCTTTCTTATCGAGAACTGCGTCTATAGCGGCATCATGGCTTCCTGCAAAAAAGTACTCTTTGAAAAAGGTGTTGATATCCATGACACCGTTTTCCCTTAGAAAAGCAAGTGGAAATATGTAGCCCGCTGTCGTAGCCTTGTCAACAAAGGCAATCTTCTTGCCCTTCATGTCCTTGACGCTTCTGATGCCGCTGTCTTTACGCACGAAGATGAGTCCGTGATAGGTGGAGGAGTTGTCGAGATTAACAGGGCGTGCTATGGGATCAACCCCAAGTTTATCTATGGCCAGAGCCCCGGTGAATGAGCCGAAGAAGGCACCGTCCATTTTT
>QKDO01000094.1 GCA_003252075.1 Nitrospirota bacterium | reverse complement strand
GCTCACTCCCCAAGAAAAACTCAAATCTTCCCATGCGATGATCCAATGTCATGTGCTACAGTTTCCCGTGGTGCTTATGGAGAATGTGTTAAAATCCCTCGGGGTATTTACTGCGGCGCTAAAGCTCCATAGATCTGGAAAGTATGTCCATACCAAGTTTCCGGACGATTATCCGAAGTCGAACTGGAGCTGGAAGTCACCCATACCGGTAGGGGATAATCCTCGGAAAGCAGTCTTGTCAGGGAACAAGAGATTGAATACCCCGTCGGCTATGGCGTAGTTGAAGAAACTCGGCACATCGAAGAACCGCTATGATATCAGAAAGACCCTCTCAACCAGCAACTTGAGCTTCATGTTCTGCCCCAGATACACCGCTGCAAAATACGACACCGCAAACACAAGCACCATGATGTTGCGTATGCTGATATAGCTCCTCACCCCTGTGTCCTTAAGGTTATATGCTTTATGTACCGGAACGACTCATCACATTTCCATTGAGCCAGATAGTATTCAACGATCTTCCAGATGCTTTCTTTCTTCTGGATATTCACCGGACAGCTGGTCAGGAGCATCATCGGTTTGATGCCAAATCCCTTGTCAACGACCAAGTACAGTCTATGATCATAGTCGGGGAGCTTTACGGCCACCGCATTGTACCTGACAGCCCGTCTCTTTTCTTTGCCGTCATCAAATACAATCATCACGCTTTCGTGGGGCGTGGCAACGTTGTAGCCATGGCAAGACAGTGCTTACGTTTCCCCTTATAGATAAGGTCCCTCTCCTTCAGGCAGGTTACAAACCGTGTCGCTATATCCTTGTTCAGATAATGTCAGTAGATCACTCCACGGTCTCCCCCCGGTCTATGGCATGGATCCCTTTATCCCCAATATGGCTTTCTACAAGCCCCATCGCATGAAGGACTTCCATATAGTCACTTTTGACGGCATCATAAGCATATACTTCACCGTACAGCGGAATCACCCGGGTGCTCTCGATATCAACTGCTACGATTTTGCTCAGATGATAGCCGTTACCTACTTCACGCTCACTGCCATCATACTCCTTCCCCAGAAGTTTCATCTTCCGGGCACATTTCTTCCAGATGTCTCCGGGTTCAACGACTATGAACGTGTCGTCTGTCACTTTCGCTGCTCCCAGTCGGCATACCTGTTCGTTAATTACTTCGGTAAAATCCTCCTCTTCAGGGTTCCGAGACTGTCGATCTTCAGTCTTGATCAGTGCCTGTTGTTCCTTCAGGGTCATGGCCATATTGCTTAATATTCCGTCTTTTGCCGCTTGTATCCGATACAGCATTTCCTTGATGAGTATCCGTTTGGTTTTTGTTGAATACCTTTGAGATGATTCTTGAGTATATCGAAAGTTGTCTCTTCCGACTGGCTGCTGTCTTGCTGTTTCCGCTCATGGTTTCTCCATCTCAGCCACAGGCAAGGCTTTCCCTATGATGGGTATCTGAAACTCGGGAATCTCCCTCCTTACAAAAAAAGCGGGATCAAAAGTCGGAAATCTGATCGTGCTGGTTCGTGATCATTGTTCCATTGCATTATCAACTGCTTTTCGTATGGCAGATTCCGGTACCGAACTATGTAAGGTGACGCTCCCTATACGGTCGGGAAGGATAAAGCGGATCGTACCGAAAACGGCTTTTTTGTCAAGCTTCATGGATGCAAAGAAGAGCTCCAGATCAATGTTGCGGGGAATTGCCGAGGGCAGCCCATAGGCACTGATGAGGTGGCGGATCCTGAGAACCTCTTCATGATGTATCAGGCCCATCAGACGTGCAATCTCGGCTTCGATGTACATCCCAATAGCTACTGCCTCACCGTGAAGGAAGGTAGTGTAGCCAGTCGCGGTCTCAAGTGCATGACCAATAGTATGACCGAAATTCAGAATCGCCCTGATCCCTCCTTCCCGCTCGTCGCGGCGAACAACATCAGCCTTGATCTCACATGACCTGCGGACAATATGCCTGAGCGGATTCCTGTCAAGTTCTCGCACGCCGGAAACAAATTTTTCAAGGAAATCAAAAAGGTCACGGTCCCAAATAATGCCGTACTTGATGATTTCTGCTGCGCCGGCCATAAACTCCCTGCGGGGAAGACTGAGAAGAGTATCAATGTCTATCCATACCAGACGGGGCTGCCAAAAAGTGCCTATCATGTTTTTGCCCCGTGGATGGTTTACCCCAGTCTTTCCCCCAACGGAACTGTCAACCTGAGCAAGCAGTGTGGTTGGAATCTGTACGAAATCAATGCCTCGCATGTATACAGAGGCGGCAAAACCGGCGAGGTCCCCGATAACGCCACCGCCGAGGGCTACGATCGCTGACTTGCGGTCAAGCCTTGCCTGAAGCAAAGCTTCAACAATTCGCTCGGCAGATGCCAATGTCTTGTATTCCTCTCCGTCAGGTAGGATGATCTCGATGCAGGAGAGACCCGAATCAGAGAGCGACCGGGACACCGCAGCACCATACAGTGGGAATACGGTAGTATTACTCACAAGGGCTATCGGGCTGCTGAATCTGAACTGCCTGAGCGACCTGCCGACTTCCTTCAGAATACCGTTACCTATGGTTATTGGATAGCTGCGGCTCCCCAACTCAACCTGTACCGTACTCATCGCTGTGCGATCTCGATGATCTCTTCAGCAATCTGCAGGGGCGTCTTGTTTTCCGTATCTATCATGATGCCTGCTCGCTCATACAGCGGGCCTCTGATGCTGAGAAGATTTCGTATTTTATCCATTCTTTCGTTCCCCTGCAATAGTGGCCTTTCGTCGTTTCTGCTGGTGCGGTCGAGGATTGTTTCAGGATGGGCGGTGAGACAGAAGATCGTGCCATTCTCTCTTAACGCAGCAAGATTTCCCTTCCTCAGGACCGCTCCCCCGCCGGTGGCTATGATAAGCTTTCTTTCTGCTGCGTACTTCCGTATGATTTCAGCCTCAATTTCCCGGAAGTATGATTCGCCTTTTTTCATAAAAATGTCCTTTACAGGCATGGCCTCCGCCTGCTCTATCTCATGGTCGACGTCAATAAGCCGCATGCTGAGGAGACGTGACAGTTCCTTCCCTACTTCGGTCTTTCCCGTACCCATAAAACCCGCGAGAACAATGTTCCTCATATCGCTTCGTCCTGCTCTTCCTCTTCTGGGCGCATTGTGAGCTAATATTTTAGATGGTGAGAGGAGAAATTGCAAAACAACACGCAAGACACGGCGTGAAGAAATGCAAATGAGACGCAGGTCAGAACGATTTCAGATAGGAGAGGTAGCCCTGGACATTCCGCCGTATTTCTTTTTTGCTGTCCCCCCCGAATTTTTCGAGAAAGGCATCCGCAAGTATAAGAGCCGTCATGGCTTCAGCCACAACTGCTGCCGCGGGGACTGCACAGGTATCAGACCGCTCGTAGGCAGCGGAAAATGACTGTTTGGTAAGTATGTCAACGGACAGGAGAGGTTTCCTGAGCGTCGGTATCGGTTTCATGACCGCAGAGATCAGTATCGGCATCCCATTGGACATACCACCTTCAATACCGCCCGCATGATTCGTTTTCCGATAGAATGCTTTTCTCCCCGTTGTTGACGAGGGAGAAAAGTAAATCTCATCCATGGCTGCCGAACCAGGAAGCGAAGCCATCGCAAAACCGTCTCCGATTGCGGCGCCTTTAACTGCCTGGATGCTCATGATTGCTTGTGCAAGCCTTCCATCCAGTTTCCGATCCCACTGGCTATGGCTTCCCAGTCCAACGGGGACGCCGGTGGCAAATACCGTAAACGTACCTCCTAGAGACGTTTTTTCTTTGATAGCACGATCAATATGACGCACCATATTGCGGGAAGCTTTTTCGTCCGGACAACGAACAGGAGACCTTTCGGCGGCCAAAAAAAGACTTTGGAGGTCGGCCGCACTTATATTTTTGCCCGCATGAGAGGGAACTTTTCCGATCTGCGTTACATAGCTCCCGAGCACGACCCCGAAGTCGGCAAGAAATTTCTTGGCTATGGCACCGAGCGCTACCCGCATTGCGGTCTCCCGGGCACTCGAACGCTCCAAGATGTCCCTGATGTCTTTTGTCCCATATTTGAGCGCTCCTGCGAGGTCAGCGTGTCCTGGCCGCGGGCGTGTCACAGGCGGTATGGATCCTCGCTTTTCTTTCAGGACTGACATTCCCTCATCCCAGTTTTTCCAGTCCTTGTTCTCGATGCTAATGGCGATTGGTGAGCCAATCGTCTTTCCCCACCGCACACCTGATATGATCTCCGCCCTGTCTGTTTCGATGCTCATCCTGCCGCCCCTGCCATGTCCCCCTTGGCGGCGCTTCAGGTCATGACCTATGTCCTCGGAGGAAAGAGAAAATCCCGAAGGAATACCCTCGATGATCCCGATAAGGGCCTTGCCGTGCGATTCCCCCGATGTAAAAAATCTTATGGTATGCATAACGAAGTGCTATGAAGTATGCAAAAAAAGAGAGGGGATGTCAATAAAGACATCCCCTCTCTTTTTTGCCCTTATTTCAAAGCGCTGAAATTTACGATCGTCGGCGTGATGAAGACCAAAAGCTCACTGGTCGAGCTCACATCGCTGTCTTTCCTGAAAAGAAGCCCCAGAATGGGCAGCCTGGAAAGTCCCGGCACACCATCCTCATTATTCCGCAGGCTGTTCTTGAATATTCCCCCGATGACTATCGTATCAGAGTTATTGACAAGGACAGAGGTCTTTACGGTATTTTTCAGAACGTCCACACCGCCAGCTGTCGGTAAGCCGGGTTCGTCTTTTGTGATATCAAGGTCCATAAAGATCGCGCCTCCAGGCGCTATGCGTGGTTTTACCGTCAGGGAGAGAAGCGCATCGATAGCTTTATAATCGGTCTTGTCGGATGTGGCAACAGGCAGATAGATCGTTCGGCCCTGCGTTATCCTTGCCTCCTGATTGTTCATGGTCATGATCTTCGGGTTTGAAAGAACCTTGCCGTTTCTTGTTTGTTCCAGAGCGGATATCTGAAGGTCAAGAGTAAAGTTGCCAGCCTTGCTGATATAGCCAAAGCCTATCTGTCCACCCGAACCTGCCCCTACGGCTGCAGGAAGGTTGACCAGGAAATTATTCGGCGATCCGGTAGAGGTCCTCCCAATGGTATAGCTGTTAGCACCCGGGGTCTTGTAAAATGCCCCCCACTGGATCCCCAATTCCTTGGTGAAGTCAGTATTCACTTCGACGATCTTTGCCTCAATCATGACCTGGCGGGCCTGCATCTGTTCCTGGTCTATTTCTTTGATGAGATCAGCAATCCGCTCCAGATTGCTGTCGAGATCGTTGATGATAATACTGCTTCCCCGCTCATCCAGGGATAAGCTTCCCCTTGAGCTGAGAAGCTTTGCCTTATCGATAGAGTCTTTCAGCTTATTCAATTCAGCATAATTTACCGCAAATATTCTTGTTCTCAGATCACCCGCCTCAGCAGCGGCCTTCTTCGCTTTTGCCATGTCGTCCAGCTCTTTTGCGACAACACCATTCGGAACAATCCTGATGATATTGCCGTCAACAATCTTGGCAAGGGAGAAGGTCCGCAAAATGATGTCCAATGCCTGGTCCCAAGGGACGTTGACAAGTTTCAGAGTAACCTTGCCCTTGACATCGGGGTTGACCACCATGTTATAGCCGCTGATATCGCCGAGAAGCCTGAAAATCGGTACGATATCGGCGTCCTGGAAATCGAGTGAAATCTTCTTGCCGGTATAGCTGCCTTCAGCTATCGGTTCCGGTGCAGGTGTTACATTCTGAACAGAGGCTTCAGAGGCCACAGGCGCAGACGCTGCAGTATCGTTCTCCGCAGTGAATGATGCCTGCTGCGCAGAGGCAGTCTCCCTGTTTGTAAGGGTGATCTCAATGCTGTTTCCGATTGCGGTGACGTCAAAATTTGTCTTTTCCTTCAGGTCAAGTACCAGACGAATTTTGTCCTGATGTTTTCCTGCGCGAATGCCTTTCAAAGGAGAAATTGCCTTGGACGGAATGGAAGCGTGCAACGCAACGTCAGGGATGTCAACAACGATCCGCTCGTTTATAGGGAAGACATTGGGGACCATTGTGCCATCGCCCGTAATAAAGACTTTCACGGAATCCGCACTTTTCTTGACCTCTATGTTCTTTATCTCTGTTGCTTTTGTTTTGGCGGGGGCGCTTTCCTGCCCAGTCTGTGCTTTTTCCATTGACGTTTCTTCCACAACAAGCCGCGCTTCAGGCTTCTGGGCAGGTTCAGCCGCAAGCTCGCCTGTAAAGGCACGAGGTTCATTTCTTACGATAGCAATGGCGAGCGTATTGTCTTTGTAAGAGGGGGTGAGAGAAGCAGGGTTCTCCAGCACAATATTGATTTTTGTCATAAGTTTGGGAGAATCGATCTGCTGGGGAATGATCTCCGTGATTCCTGCACGATCTGTGGTTATCTTGGAGCCAAACTGACCGGTCGTCATGTCCGGAATCTCTATGGTCGCCCTGTACGGATCATTTGCCTTGTAAATGGCATACGTGAAATGCTGGTTGCCTTTTATGATAAGCATGTTATCTTCAATCTGGATAGATGTCAGTGCAGGGGATACGGCAGGGTCCAATGCCTGCCTGTTTTCCTGCGTCGAAGCACAGCCAAGAATAAGCATGAGCATAGTCATGCATATAACCAGTTTTAGAACAGGTGCTTTTTTCATTCTTCCTCCTCCTTGCGGAGTTTCAATATGGTATCTTTCGTCTTTAATTGGCCTTTGTAATCCTTTATCTGCTCGGTGATGATGACGGAATCCTTGGTGATCTCGCGAACCCTGCCGCCATACAGACCTAAGGTCATTCCTTTCCTGATGGTATATGACTTTTTATCAGGAAGGGTAACCATAGCATAGAATTGCTGACTGTCCCAAGCGATAGCGATTACCTTTATTTCTTCAACATCAACGTTTTCAATGGGCCGGGAACCTCTTTTCTTGAGGGTCTTTTCCTTGACGATTTCGTTCAGAGGAACAAACGGATCCCTTCTCCCTTTGGGATCATAGGCATATATTTCTTTTTCAGCTTTGACCTCATTCTGAAGCGCTGCAGAAGCAGAGGATGCCGCTGCCTGAGGTGCTGCCGCCTGGGGCTGAGCTTTCTTCTCGGCAGGCTTCTTGTCACCGCACGCTGCAAGCGCTACAACGATTGAGCATGCAAAAACAGCAATCAGGATAGTGTTTATCTTCATTTTTTTACCGCCGGCTTTGCTTTTGCTATTTCAGACTCCGGAATCGCCGAAAACGTAGAGGCCTTGAATGATACCTGAAGGATGCTCTCGTTGCGATCTCGCTTGGGACCCCCGAGTTTCATATCCGTAATATTCACTATCCTGTTCAGCCGCGTAAGGCTGCTGAGAAAATATCCGAGATTGTGATAGGTACCTTCAACACTTACAGAAACCGGGATTTCATAGACAATGCCGCTTGGGTGGGTCACTTTTGGTGATGGTTTCCAAGACTTGATTTCGAGGCCTGCAGAAATTCCCATGTCGGACACCTGCTTAAGAAGGCTCGATATCTCTTTTTCTTCCGGTAGCTGCTCTTTGAGTTCGTTGATCCTTGCAACAAGCCGGTCATTCTCCATCTTCAGCATCTCAAGTTTGGCAGCCTTTGCCTGGCTGGCAGCAATCTCATTGTTCTGCTTGTCAATTTTTGCTTCGAGGACCTTTATCTGCTTCATCTTAGGGTTTATTACAAGGAAAAGCACGAGCGCGATAATGATGATTGACGGCAGCACCGCAATAATTACCTTTGCATAGATCGGCATGTTCTTTATGTCAAGTTTTAACGCCATATCAGGATTTCACCTTGAAGGTTAGTCTGAACGTATAAACGGAAGTTTCTTTTGTCTTTACCTGAATAGATTCCTGCAAATATACATCCGTAAACAGTTTGGAATTCTTCAGATTATTAACGTAATTTACGACATCCGTATTTGAGAAGGCCGTGCAGCTCAGTTTAATCTCGGATCCCCTTGCCTCCATGGCCGTTAGCCAGACGCCGACCGGCAGCTGGGCACTGATCTCATCAAGAGTCTTTACCGGCAGCGACTTATTCCTTCCGAGCTCTTCGATAATATCCTTGCGCTGTTGGAAAGTCCTGTTCAGGCGTTCAAAGTCCTCAACAGCCTTGATTTTTTCCTTGAGTTCAGCTATCTTGAGATCATTTTCCCTAACCTTGGCCTCTCTGTCGGAAAGGCGAGAACTATAGAAATAAGCGAGATATGCAATGACCATTCCGGTAACGATGGTCAAAAGGATGGTATAAATAAGAAAAGTCGATACCGGTTTCTGCTTCTTTTTCTTTTTTGTAGGTAATAAGTTGATTTTTATCATCTGTCGCCCTGCTTCCGGAGTGCCAGACCAACGGCAACGGCCATCATGGGAGCTATTTCTTCAATATAGGAGACATCAAACCGCTTCGGAATCTTGATATTCCTGAAAGGTTCGGCAATCTTGGTCTCTATTCCCGACCGTTCAGCGATCATGGATGCAAAATTCTTTATGAGCGCACAGCCACCGCTCAGAATAACCTCTGAAATATCCTCATAAGCTGTGGTGCTCCGGTAATAATCAAAAGACCGGCTGATCTCGCTCAGGATTTCTTCAGAGGCAGACTCGATGATGGCATTGGCATCTTCCAGGGTCACGTTCTCAACGGGCTCTCCGCGCTTCAATTTTTCTGCCAACTCATAGGTAATATTGAATTCTCTCTGTAACGCTTCAGAATGAAGATTACTGCCAAGAGAACTATCCCGAGTAAATACTGATGTGCCGCCTTTCAGGATGCTCAGGTTTATTGTGCTCGCGCCGATATTGAGCAGGGCAATGTTTTTCCCCGACTCTATCTCGTAATTTATGCCGTACATGTTTTCCAGGGCAAAGGAGTCGATATCAACAATAATCGGACTAAGCCCGGCCTCTTTGACTACCTGGATATATTCGTTGACGATATCCTTCTTGACGGCTACAAGAACGACGTCCATCTGGCCCGGCTCATCCTTTGGACCTATGATCTGGAAGTCAAGGTTGACGTCATCAATGTCGAAAGGCACATATTGCTCTGCTTCAAACTTTATCGATTCGGACAGCTCCTCTTCCGACATCTCGGGGAGGGAAATCCTCTTTATGATGACCGAGGAGTGGCCTGAGATCGAGATTGCTGCGTCTTTTGTCTTAATACCGGCGGTCTTGATCATTTCCTTCAACGAATCAACCAATCGCAGCGAATCGATGATCGAGCCGTCGACGATAAGTTCTGGAGGCAGGGTATGCAGGTGACAAAGGTCTAACTCGTAGCTACCTTTTGCCTCTTTGAGCTTGACGGCTTTAATATAGCTGGAGCCGATGTCTAATCCTATTGAATCTTTTCCGCTAAAAAGCATGACTAATGAATACCAGAAAAGAAATATCTTGTCAAGCATTTTTTTTGTAGTTATATCAGATACTTTAAACTAAACCTTGAGAAAATGGTTTAAGTTATGTCTTTGGTATGGTCGTTAATGAGTCTTTCTATGGTGATATTCGTCTTATCTATTTTGCCGATTCCAAACAATTCTCCCGATGGAGATTTAAGACGTACAAACGGCTGTGATGCAGGCGCCTGAAGGTTCAAGGCGTCTATTTGCATGCCATTTCTGGCTTTCCGGTAATCGTTCTCGTTCAGGTATATTTCGCTGAAATCCGCAAGTGCGTCATCAATCGTAAAAATATACGGATATGCGCTGAAGTTCTCCATATCCGAAGAGAGCTCGTCAAGACCGGCTGCCCGCTCTATGGTGAAGATCCCGGTTCTGGTTCGAATCAGAGACGTCAGGTGGGCAAAGGTCCCAAGCCGTGCACCGAGGTCATCGCAGAGTGATCGTATATATGTGCCCTTCGAGCAGGAGATTGTCAGATCAATAAAGGGCAGATGAACAGCGGTTACGGTTATGGCGTGAACATCCACAGGGCGTGTGGCCCGCTCGACGGTAAGCCCTTTCCGGGCAAGAGCATACAGCGGTCTTCCCTTATGCTTGACAGCCGAGTACATTGGAGGTTTCTGCAAAATCCTACCGGTAAACTCCCGTGTTGCCTCTTCAATCTTCTGGATTGAAATATCTGTAACTGCCCTTGTTTCTAGAACGGTACCTTCTGCATCAAGGGTATCAGTTCTTTCACCTAGTTTCATCCTTGCACGATATTCCTTGTCCTTGTCCATCAGGAATCTGGTAATCTTCGTTGCCTCACCAAGACATACCAGAAGCACGCCGGTTGCGAGCGGGTCTAGGGTGCCGGCATGACCTGCTTTCCTTGCGCCAAAGATCTTTCTTACTTTTATGACCGCCTGCTGGGACGTAATACCTTCCGGCTTGTTCAGAGCAATGATGACATTATAAGGACGCATGGAATGCCAGATGTATCAGCCAGAATCTTGCTGGGAGAGAAGGTACATCTCAGGTTTGGGAAATCACGCTTCTGGCTGATGTGAGGATTGCCTTTTTTACCGTAGCAAGGTCAGCCTTCATCCTGAAGCCTGCTGCATTTCTATGGCCTCCTCCGCCAAAGGCCGAAGCAATGGTTGCGACATTTACCCTGCCCTTTGAGCGCATGCTTACTTTCCAGCGACCGTCGTCAACCTCCCGTATGAGGACGGATATCTTAACCGTGTCTATCATTCTCGGAACATTGGCAAAATTTTCCGTATCAGACTCGGTTGTGCCGGTTTTCTTATGCATTTCTTTTGTCACATGGACCAGGGATACACCGTCCTTGATCTCAAGAGTTTCAAGAGAGAGTGTGAGCAGGTCGAAACGGCTTTTTTTCCATCGCTCGTACAGATATTCGGATATAGTTCCGGGCTGGGCCCCCGCTTCTACCAGCGATGCAGCGGCCAGCAAGACATCCGTGCCGGTATTGCTGTATCTGAATGTCCCGGTATCGACCGCGATGGCAGTATAGAGATTGGTCGCAATGGTTTTCGTGATAGGAACACCCAGCGCCTTAATAAGATGGAAGATCATGAGCCCGGTGGCGGCTGCATTGCGTTCCACCCATCGTACATCGCCAAAATCGGATTCTGTCTCATGGTGATCAATGACAATGATTTTCCGAAATGAATGTCCCTCCAGAGCAGCCCGTTCGGGACTGTTACAGTCAAGAAGCACCACAAACGGATCTTTCGAAAGGATATCCCCGAGTGCTGACCTGAACGTCCTGCATCCCGGCATGAACCGGTAATATTCCGGCACCGGATCCCTGTCATAGACGACGACGGTCTTGCCGAGTAACTTGAGTGCTTCAGCAAGCGCAAGACAGGACCCTATGGCATCACCGTCAGGACTGATGTGCGTAGTCAGGAGAAAGACCTGCTCCTTCCTGAAATCGGCAATAAGGCCTTTAGGAATCTTCATTATGATCCTTTATCTTTTTCAAGAGCCGATCTATCTTGTGTCCGTATTCGATGGAGGTGTCGAGCCTGAACTCGACTGAGGGTATGAATTTCATCTTCAGCCGCTTACCGAGAACGGAACGGAAGAAGGGCTTCGCTTCATTCAGTATCTCAAGCGTCTGTTCACGGTCCTGTTCCTTGAGAATGCTAACAAAGACGCGTGCGAGCTTGAGATCATCGGTCATGTCCACCCCCGTGACCGTGATGAACCCGATTCGCGGATCTTTCAGCCGATACATGATAATGTCGGCAACCTCTTCACGGATGAGGTCGCTTACTCTCTGGGAACGCTTATATGGTAGCACGGGTCACCTCATTACCTCTCTCCCCTTACATAATAAACGATTTTCCCCGGCAAGAAAAGCCGGTCATGTGAGAAATGCAGGACAAGGGTTAGCATCTTTACAGGGGGGAGGAGAAAGGCGAAATACGCCGTTACAGTCTCGATGCGATACTTTCGATGATAAAGTTCTCGATGATGTCGCCGATCTTGATATCGTTAAAGTTCTCGACCAGTATGCCGCATTCATAGCCCGTCTGAACCTCTTTGACGTCGTCTTTAAGCCTTTTCAGGCTGGCCATTTTGCCTTCGTATACAACAATATTGTCTCTCAGAACGCGGATACCGTCGCATGCCCTCGACATATGGCCGTCGACAACATAGCATCCCGCAATGGTACCGAGACGTGAAACAGGAAAGAGCTGCCGAACTTCAGCTCTCCCAAGCACCTTTTCCTTTAGTGTCGGTGCAAGCATTCCTTCAAGCGCCTTCTTCACGTCGTCGATCGCCTCATAAATAATATTGTAGAGTCGGATGTCAACGCCTTCTTTTTCCGCAGTCTGCGATGCTTTTGTTTCTGGCCGCACATTAAACCCGATAATGATCGCATTAGACGCGGTCGCCAGCATGACATCAGATTCATTGATACCGCCGACAGAGGTATGTATGACCTTCACCTTTACCTCGGGATGGACGATGTTTTCAAAGGCGTCCTTGATAGCTTCCACGGAACCCTGGACATCTCCTTTAATGATGATGTTCAGTTCCTTGATCTGGCCTTCCTTAATTTTGGTATAGAGTTCATCAAGAGTCAGCTTTTTTGCCTTCGCAATTTCGAGTGAGCGCTGCTTCTGAAGTCTCGTCATCGCTATCTGGCGCGCCCGTTTTTCGTCTTCCGCCACCGTGAATACATCGCCTGCAGACGGCACTTCCGAAAATCCTATGACCTCAACCGGTGTGGATGGGCCTGCTTCCAGGATCCTCTTTCCGGTATCGTCGTTCATGGCCCGGACTTTGCCGACATGTACACCCGAAAGGAGAGCGTCTCCAACCTTGAGTGCACCGGTCTGCACAAGGAGTGTTGCAACAGGACCCCTTCCCTTGTCGAGCCTTGCTTCTATGATAGTGCCTTTTGCTTTTCTGAGAGGGTTTGCCTTGAGCTCCATCATTTCAGCCTGAAGGAGGATCATCTCGAGAAGGTGTTCTATACCGAGGCGCTTCTTTGCCGAGACCTCGACAAAGATATTATGGCCACCCCATTCCTCCGAGATGATGCCGCGTTCGGAAAGCTCGTTTCTAACACGGGTAATATTTGCTTCGGGCTTGTCAATCTTGTTTACAGCAACTACAATCGGGACGTTCGCTGCCTTCGCATGATTGATTGCTTCGACCGTTTGCGGCATGACACCGTCATCAGCAGCGACGACCAGGACAACGATATCCGTGACCTTTGCTCCCCTTGCTCTTAACGCTGTGAACGCTTCATGGCCGGGGGTGTCCAGAAATGCAATATCCTTTCCCTTGAGATTTACCTTGTAGGCACCGATATGCTGGGTTATTCCACCTGCCTCGGTCTCGGTAACCTTGGTTTCCCGTATCGCATCCAGCAGAGAGGTCTTTCCATGGTCAACATGTCCCATGATTGTGACGACGGGAGCACGGGGTACGAGGTCCGCAGCATCCTCCTGCACCTCCTCTTCCAGCATCAGATCGTCTTCAACGGAGGCAAGTTCTATCTTGCTGCCGAAGCTGTCAGCAACGAGCAGCGCGGCATCGGTGTCAACAGGCTGATTAATAGTCGGCATGTAACCCATTTCCATGAATTTCTTAATAACCTCTCCTATCTTGATGCCGAGAAGTTCGGCAAACTCTTTGACCGATGCGCCTTCACGCAGTTTGAGATTCTTTTTCCTCGGAGCTGTTGAAAGCACCTGCTGTTTTGTATCCTGTTTCGGCGAAAAAGCCGGCTTCCCTCCTTTTCGTAGCGCTTTTGTGTCATGCCATTTCTTGGGCTCGACCTTTCGTATGGTCTGAAATGCTCGCTGAAGGCCGGGTTTTGCCTTGAATTTCTCGATCTTTTCCGCTTCGATATCTTTCTTGAAGCGGTCAGGAAGCGCGACGTCTTCTTCTCCCTCCGACGCAGCAGGGGCAGAGAGCTGCTCAACCGCGGTCTCTTCTGTGATGAGGGGAGGAGGTTCGCTCGGCAGGGTCGGTTCAAGTTTTATGGTTGTCTCCGTCTTTCCCTTATGTGGTTTCGCCGGTTTCTTATGTTCACTTTTCTTCCTGGCTGTTTCTTTAATCTCTGTTTTTACTTCGACCTTCTTTTCAGCTTTTACCGTTGCTGTTACCTCAACCTCAGCCTTAATCTCAGGTTTGACCTCAGGTTTAATCTCTTCTTTCTTCTCTTCTTCCTTGAGCGGCTCTTTGGTGATCTCCTTCTTTGGTTTCAGCTCTTCTCTCGGAGCGGGAGGCGATTCAACCGGTTCTGCTTCTCCGAGCAGCCTGGCTATCTTGTCAGCGATCGACTCATCGATGCTTGAGGAATGCGACTTCCCTTCAAAGCCCATATTGGAGAGCTCATCGAGGATGTCCTTGCTGTTCCTGTTCAGCTTTTTCGCTAATTCGTATATCCTGACTTTTGCCATGTTATTTTTCCCTTAAGCCGTGCGATGCGCGCAAGCAGAATACTGCACTGAGTGATGTACTCTTGTATCAAGAATTCTAAAATGTTATCATAACCAACTATCTTTATGCAATGATGAAAGGGGGAAGAACATGGCAAGCTGCTATGCATGCGGAAAGAAAAAGACCACGGGAAACAACGTGAGTCATGCCAATAACAAGACCAAGAGACAGGTCCTGCCGAATCTCCAGAGGACGAGGATACAGACCGAGGCTGGGGTGAAACGGGCCTATGTCTGCACGCGCTGTCTGAGGAGCGGCACCGTCACGAAGGTAGTCTGATGAAAAAAGCTGAAGCCGTTCTCGGCCCGATGCTGAAAAGGCTCGGGATCGAGAGCGGGGTAAGGCTTGAACGTATCAGGACTGACTGGTTCAATATTTTTGAAGCTGACCTTTCTTCTCATATGTATCCCGCCAATTGTTCCGACCGCGAACTGCTGCTGAATGTTGACTCTCCTGTCTGGATGCAACAGCTCACCTATTACAAAAAAGATATCATACGGAAGCTCGTTCCTTACGGTATAGCCGGCGTTCGCTTCAGGGTAGGAAAAGTACAGAAAAAGAAACAGCAGCATCAGGGCAAAAAAAAAGTTCAGCAGCTCTCCGCTGACGATATTTCCTTCGCTTCCTCCGTGGTTTCGGAGATCGCTGATAAACAGCTGAAAGATTCCATTCGGAAGGCCATAGAAAGATCCCTTGCCGTTATACGGCAGCCGTAAACCCCTCAAAGGGCTTTCCCACGCTATGCAGACTCTGCCTGTTTTTCGTAAATGAGGATCGGTTTTTCGTTTTTCATGACCGTCTCTTCTGTAATGAGACATTCCTTGATGCCCTTCTGGGATGGAATCTCATACATGACGTCAAGCATGATCTCCTCAATGATTGACCTGAGCCCCCGCGCGCCGGTCTTCCGCTGTATTGCTTTTCTCGCAATGGCGGACAGGGCTGCATCCGTGAACTTCAGTCTTACATTGTCAAAGGAAAGGAGCTTTTGAAACTGCTTGGTGAGGGAGTTTTTCGGCTCCGTCAGTATCTTCACCAACGAGGTATCATCAAGTTCTGACAGCGTTGTCACGACAGGGAGGCGTCCCACAAATTCAGGAATGAGCCCGTATCGTATAAGGTCTCCCGGCTCTGCCGATCCGATGACATCTCCGCGTTTTCGTTCACTTCTGCCGGACAGGGAAGCACCGAAACCCACCGTCTTTTTACCCGCACGCTGTTCGATGATCCCCTCAAGTCCGATAAAAGCGCCGCCACAGATAAAGAGTATGTTAGTTGTATCGACCTGAATGAAGTCTTGCTGGGGGTGTTTTCTTCCCCCTTGGGGAGGTATATTGGCGATCGTTCCTTCTACGATTTTGAGGAGCGCCTGCTGGACACCTTCTCCGGAAACGTCCCGCGTAATGGAAGGATTTTCAGATTTTCGGCTGATCTTGTCGATTTCGTCGATATAGACAATGCCCCGCTGTGCCTTTTCAATATCATAATCCGAGGACTGAAGAAGTTTGAGTATGATATTTTCAACGTCTTCCCCCACGTATCCGGCTTCCGTAAGGGTTGTCGCGTCCGCTATGGTAAACGGCACATCAAGAAGCCGGGCAAGCGTTTGAGCAAGAAGCGTCTTGCCTGTGCCTGTAGGACCTATAAGCAGGACATTGCTCTTCTGCAGTTCCACGTCAGGTTCTCCCGGCGTGTATATCCGCTTGTAGTGGTTATGTACAGCCACAGAGAGTATCCGCTTTGCCTTTTCCTGACCTATGACGTAATCGTTCAGAAAAGCATGAATCTCCTTCGGCGTCGGAAGCTTGGGAAGGGATTCGGTTTCTTTTTCTACCGAAAGCTCATCGGCTATGATCTCGTTGCAGAGTTCAATGCATTCATTGCAGATGTAAACGGTTGGCCCTGCAATAAGTTTCTTAACCTCCTCCTGTCCCTTTCCGCAGAAGGAGCACTTCAAAGATTCTTCGTCTTTCTTTGCCATCTATGTTCTCTTCTCCTATTTCTTCCTGCTTGATTCAATGACTTCGTCGACAAGACCATAGTCTTTTGCTTCTAGGCCCGACATGAAGAAGTCGCGGTCCGTATCCATTCTGATCTTCTCAAGCGACTGGCCGGTGTGGTTCGCGATGATGGTATTCAGGGTATCCTTAACCTTTAATATCTCCCGGGCATGGATCTCGATGTCCGTAGCCTGACCCTGGAAGCCACCCATGGGCTGATGCAGCATGATCCTGGCATGGGGAAGAGAGAAACGCTTGCCTTTTGTCCCAGCCGTGAGGAGCAGCGCCCCCATGCTGGCAGCCTGACCAATGCAGTATGTGCAGATATCAGGTTTTACATACTGCATGGTATCGTATATCGCAAGACCTGAGGTCACAATCCCTCCGGGTGAATTGATATATACATGAATGTCCTTTTCCGGATCCTCCGTCTGCAGAAAGAGGAGCTGCGCGATCACCGTGTTCGCGACATGGTCGTCGATGGCCGTGCCCAGAAAGATGATCCGGTCTTTCAGCAGTCGGGAATAGATGTCATATGCACGTTCAGACCTTCCGGTCTGTTCAATTACGATAGGTATCACGCTCATGTCACGCTCCTTTGGTGATCTCTGCCCGGGAAAACAGGAAGTCAAGCACCTTTTCTTCCCTGATATTGTGTCTGAGATTGTCCAGTGAACCGTCTCGCGTCATGAAAAGGTTCACGATGGCATCAGGCGTTGCCTGGAGCTGTTTCGCTATAAGGGCTATCCGGTCTTTCATTTCAGCCTCAGTGACCGATATGTTCTCTTTTTCCGCTATCTCATCGAGAATAATCGTTGCCTTGACGTTCCTCATCGCCTTCGGCCTGAGTGCCTCTGCAAGCTCTTTATCAGTTTTGTCCGGAGCCGCGTCAATGCTATGCTGCGCGTGCTGGTCGGCGTTCTTCGCATTCATGATCAGATGCTCCAGTTCCGCTTGGGTGAGTGACTCGGGGACATCGAAGGTATGGTTGTTCACGAGCGCGTCTACAATACTTGATTTTTGCTGCTTTTTCGCGTTTCCCTGTTTTGCAGCCAGTATCCCCTCACGTATCTTTTCCTTAAGTGTCGCAAGGGAGTCATGGCCAAAGTCCTTGGAGAACTCGTCGTCCAGATCCGGGAGCTTCTTTTCCTTGATCTCCTTAATGGTAATGCGAAGCCTGTTTCCCTTTTCCGCAACCTCTTTCTGTTCCTCGATGTTCACATCAGGCAGTGTAATCTCGACAGTGTCGCCTTTTTTCTTGCCAAGCACTGCATCGAGAATCCCGCGCGGTGTAATCTTGTTGTCGAGGTTCATGACCTGATCTTTTGCTGTGGAAAGCTCTTTTTCCCCTGAGGGGTCCAGCTTTACGTAATCGATGATGAGTAGGTCATTCTCTCCGATCGCTCGGTCAACCGCTTCGAACATCGCTCGGTCGTTCTGCAGACCCTTGACCGTATCCTCAATTTCCCCATCATCAACGGAAACCTCGATGTCTCCAACCTCAATGCCGTTATAGTTCAGGTTATCGATCTTCGGCCTGACCTCCACTGTGAGGGAAAAGGAGAGCGGCTCGTTCCGTTTGAAGTTAAGGCCTTCTTCGATTTTCGGCATCGAAACGGGAGAAATATCCGCATCTTTTACCGCCTGCGCATAATAGGTTGGCACCAGTTTTTCCAGCATTTCGCTCTTTATCTCTTCGCCGAATCTCTTTTCGATGATGCTGATCGGTGTCTTCCCCTGCCGGAAACCGGGGATGCGCGCCCGCTGTCGGATTTTATCAAGAGAATCGCTGTATTCTTTTTCGAGGATGTCGGCCGGAATCTCGATTTTTAGTCGTTTCTTTGTGGCGCTGATGTCCTCAACTGTCGTGGCCAATGATACCTCCTTGAACGTTTATCTACTCTAAAATAAGAGCGTATCTTTAGTCAATTTTAGGTATAATCACACCCATGGATCTCTATATTATCGACGGTAATTCCTATGTTTACCGAGCCTACTATGCCATCAGGTCACTGACGAACTCAGAGGGCCTCCCTACCAACGCTATCTTCGGCTTTACGAACATGCTCATGAAGATTATCAGGGAAAAACGGCCGGAAGGCCTGGTGGTCTCCTTTGACTCGCCGGAACCTACGGAACGGCATATGCTCTTCGGCCAGTATAAGGCGAACAGAAAGGAGACGCCCGCAGATCTGGCTGAGCAGTTGCCCCATATCAGGAGGGTGATAGAGGCCTTTCACATAAGGATCTTTGAGCTTCCGGGGTATGAAGCTGATGACCTTATCGGCACCATAGCAAAAAAGGCTGCGTCAGGAGGAGCGAATATATTTATTGTCACTGCAGACAAGGACATGCTGCAGCTTGTTGATGACCGGATTAAGGTCTACGATCCCCTGAAGGACCGCATACTCGACAGGGATTATGTGATCGGGAAATTCGGTGTCGGGCCTGAGCGGGTGACGGAGTATATGGCGCTTACGGGAGACGCGGTTGACAATATCCCGGGCGTAAGAGGAATAGGTGACAAAACGGCGAAGGAGCTTCTTGCTTCCTTTTCGAGCATTGATGAGCTCATGGAGCACCCGGAGAGGATCGGCAGGGAAAAGCTGAGGACACTCATAAGGGATAGCAAAGATATGGTGCGCATGAGCAGGAAACTCGCAACGATAGATACTGCGGCTCCGATCGATATCGATGCCGACGAGTTTGTCATGACGGAACCTGACTGGCTCGCCCTGCTTTCTCTGTTCAAGGAATATGAGTTTACCAGCCTCATGAAGCTCATCCCTGCGGCCGATGACCGGGACGGTGCCGCTATCAGGTATCATGAAACGATAATGTCGGAGGAGGGGCTCCGCGACATTGCCGCCTCTATAGCCGGCGAATTTTCCTTTGACACCGAGACAACGGGCAGAAACCCGCTTCGGGATAGTCTCGTCGGCATCGCTCTCTGCAAGGAGAGGAACAGAGCATGTTACATCCCGATCGGACATGCGCAGTCTCTCATGTCCGGACAAGTCCAGCTTGGAACGGAAAAGGTTTTCAGCATTCTCGCCCCTCTTTTCCTGGAGCAGGGCATCGTCAAGATCGGGCATAACCTGAAGTATGACATTATGGTACTCGCCGGAACAGGGATCAACGTCGATGGCCCTCTGTGCGACACCATGATCGCGGCGTATCTGTTGAATCCGAACAAACCGGGGCACAGTCTGGATGAGGTCTCCTTTGAATATCTGTCGAAGAGGAAAAGGTCTTTCATGGAGGTCCTGAAGAAGCGGCATTCTTTTGCAGACGTGCCGGTAGATGAAGCGACCGCATATGCAGCAGAAGATGCCGCACTGGCCTTTGAGCTGAAGGATATTCTTTTCGCAAAGCTCAGGGAGCATGACCTTGAGAGAATCTATTTCGAC
>QKDO01000024.1 GCA_003252075.1 Nitrospirota bacterium | reverse complement strand
TAAATATGAAGGAGTGAGCCCTGCAGGAAGTCATAAGCCTAATACATCGATCCCTCAGGCATTCTATAACAAGCAGGCCGGCATCCGGAGGATCGCTACAGAGACAGGAGCAGGCCAGTGGGGATCGGCCATGGCACTTGCCGGCACCATGTTCGGGCTTGAGGTCACGGTCTACATGGTCAGGGTCAGCTATAACCAGAAGCCTTATCGAAGGATAGCCATGGAGACGTGGGGAGCGACCGTGCACCCGAGCCCTTCAACCATAACTAACTCTGGGAAGAAGATTCTTGAGATGGACACTAATAGCCCTGGGAGCCTCGGTATCGCAATATCTGAGGCAGTAGAGGATGCAGCGACACATGATGACACTAATTATGCACTCGGTTCTGTACTCAATCACGTTCTTCTGCATCAGACCGTGATCGGGATCGAAGCGAAGAAGCAGTTTGAGATGGTCGGTGATTATCCAGATGTGATTGTCGGCTGCTGCGGCGGAGGAAGCAACCTCGGCGGTGTGGCATTCCCGTTCCTGCAGGACAAGATAAACGGAAAACAGCTAAGGGTCATTGCTGTTGAGCCGACCTCCTGCCCTACGCTTACCAAGGGAGAGTTCAGGTATGACTTTGGCGATACGGCCGGGCTGACGCCGCTCATGATGATGTATACGCTCGGCCATGATTTTATGCCTCCCGGGATCCATGCGGGCGGACTGAGGTATCACGCTGATTCTCCCCTTGTCTGCCAGCTTTACCATGACAAACTGATCGAGGCGATTGCCTATGGCCAGACAGCATGCTTTGAGGCCGCAATAACTTTTGCGAAGAGTGAAGGAATCATCCCGGCACCGGAAAGCTCGCATGCGATCAGGGGAGCTATTGATGAGGCGCTCAGGGCAAAAGAAGAGGGCAAGCAGAAGACGATCTTCTTCAATTTGAGCGGACATGGATACCTTGATCTGACAGCGTATGCTGACTATCTCGCGGGCAAACTGGTGGACTATGCGTATCCCGATGAAATGATCAAGGAAGCCCTTAAGAAGCTTCCGGTGGTATGACCGCAGAAGAAGAGATCCTATAATGGCAGGCAAAGGGCAAGAACTTGCCCTTTGCGGTCAGGTAGGGAGGTGAGGCATTGTGGTTAGGGTCAAGATCTGTGGTATAACAACCCTCGACGATGCTGCAGCCGCGGTCGATTCCGGCGCTGATGCCCTTGGCTTTGTTTTTTTCAGGGGAAGCCCGCGTTATGTTACTCCTGAACAGGCGTTTTCTATAATCAGGGAACTGCCCTCCTTTGTCACAACGGTTGGCGTTTTTGTCGACGAGCAACCTCAGGAAATCGATCGTATAGCCTCTCAGGCATGTCTGGATATTATTCAGCTGCACGGGAATGAGCAGCCCGAAGCGTGCTGTCTGGCACGGCGTATGGTCAAGGCGATACGGATAAAGTCTATTGATAGTCTTGACCCGCTCAGGAATTTCAAGGACCGGGTATCGGCATTTCTCCTTGACGCATATGCACCTGATACCCTAGGAGGCACAGGCCTGATGTTCAACTGGGACATAGCCATTGAGGCAAAGCAGTTCGGCCGGATTATTCTCGCAGGAGGTCTTACGCCGGAAAACGTTCAGCATGCAGTCAGACATGTCAGACCGTATGCCATTGATGTGAGCAGTGGTGTTGAGCGCGAAAAGGGCAGAAAAGACCATGAAAAGCTGAAACTCTTCATTGACCGTGCAAAAACGGCACTGGCTACAGGCTGAAGGCGAAAGGCGGACATTAGCAGGGCATCGGCCTTTCATGCGGAGACGACCTTTCCCCTTTGCCGTTAGCCCTTCGCCGATTTTCTGTTCGCTGAACTGACCCTGATGACGGTCTTTACATTTCCGCGAGGATTAAAGTCGCCGACTACTTCGATGAAGCGTGGTTTCAGCTTCTTTTCGAGTTCAGAGAATATCCGGTTGGTGCTTTCTTCATGGGAGATGTGGATATCCCTGAATGCGTTCAGATACAACTTGAGGGACTTAAGCTCAACGATTCTTGCATCAGGAACATAGGTTATATTGATCGAAGCAAAATCAGGGTACCCCGATCTCGGGCAGAGGCAACTAAATTCGGGAAAGGTGATAACTATCTCATAGTTCCTCTCCGGGCTGGGGTTTTCCCATGTTTCGAGACGCGACTTCCTGATGGACTTTTCACCGTATTTCATAGGGGAATCTACCATGCGTGAAAAGAAATTGTAAAGTGATCCCTTGACAAAGATAAATTGCTTTTTGTAATTTACTAGCATAGTTCTGCAAGCTAAAAAGAACAATCCCGCGTGATAGGCAGAACCTTCCGCGAATAAAAACCCTAACGCTTAACCCCGGACGAGGAGTAATGTATGGGAAACATCTCAATTTCTGAACTCAAGGACAAGACCATTGATGAGCTTACCGCTGTTGCCAAGGAACTGAAGGTAGAAGGTGCCTCGGGCCTCAGGAAGCAGGACCTTATCTTCGCAATTCTTCAGGCACAGACCGAAAAGACCGGCAATGTCTTTTCGGCCGGCGTTCTTGAGATTCTCCCTGACGGATTCGGATTCCTAAGGTCTCCGGATTACAGCTATCTTCCCGGTCCTGACGATATCTACGTTTCTCCGTCGCAGATCAGGCGCTTTAATCTTCGCACGGGAGATCTCATCTCGGGACAGATCCGACCGCCTAAAGAATCCGAACGGTACTTTGCCCTGCTCAAGGTCGAAGCGATCAATCATGAGTCTCCCGAGGAGAATGTTAACCGGCCGCTTTTTGACAACCTCATCCCTTACTATCCAACAGAGAGGATAAGGCTCGAGTATGATCAGACCGATTATTCAACGCGGGTTATGGATCTGATTACCCCTACCGGCATGGGACAGAGGGGTATGATCGTCGCAGCACCGAGAACCGGCAAAACGGTCCTGCTTCAGTCCATAGCAAAGGCCATCAAGAAGAACCACAGGGATATTCACCTTATCATCCTGCTGATTGACGAGCGGCCGGAGGAAGTGACCGACTGGAAGAGGCAGGTTTCCACCGCCGAGATCATCAGCTCAACCTTTGATGAGCCACCTCAGCGGCATGTGCAGGTTTCGGAGATGGTTATCGAGAGGGCGAAACGTCTTGTTGAAAGCAAAAAGAATGTTGTTATTCTGCTTGACAGCATTACACGACTTGCACGCGCGTATAATGCGATCATGCCGACCAGTGGCAAGGTGCTGTCAGGGGGTCTTGATTCCAATGCCCTCCAGAGACCAAAGCGATTTTTTGGTGCAGCCAGGAACATTGAAAATGGAGGAAGTCTGACGATCATCGCAACAGCGCTCGTCGATACGGGAAGCAGGATGGACGACGTTATCTTTGAAGAGTTCAAGGGAACGGGCAACATGGAGCTCCATCTCGACAGGAAGCTCGTTGACAAGAGGATATTCCCTACCATAGACATCAATGCTTCCGGTACCAGGAAGGAAGAGCTTCTTGTGGAGAAGGATGTCCTTAACAGAATATGGATCCTGAGAAAAGTGCTGAACTCGCTGAGCACGGTAGAGAGCATGGAATTCCTTCTCGGGAAGCTTTCCGGGACAAAAAGCAATAAAGACTTTTTTGATATGATGAACAAATAAGGTTCATGGACGATCACAGGAGGGCCAAGAAATTCCTGTTGGGAGGCGCAATCGTCGGCGGGATTATGAGCCTCTCGATATCATTGATGATGGATATGTTATTCGCTGACTCCCTTCAGGGCACGTGGCGGGACGCAATTGCCAAGGACGTGAACACCATTTTTTCTCTGGGGGTTTCTTCAAAGAGCTTCCTCGTGACGCTGATATTTATGGTGGTTCTCGCTATTCTTTCTGCATTCGGCGCCTTTATGGGATATATCTTTTCCTTTTTCCTGTACAAATTCTTTGGGCTTCTGAACAGACGATGAGGGAAGAGCTTGCCTGACAACACCCCCGGGTTTATCCGTTTCATAGAAGAGAACAAGAAAGCCATTGTTATCCTGCTCTTCTTGATCACGATCATTGGTGGCATTCTCGCGTACCGCTATTATCGTTATACGCAGGAAGACCCGAACTTTTGTATGTCCTGTCATCTCATGCAGGAGGCATTCAAGACCTGGCAGGAAGGCAAGCACCGGGATTACCCGTGTCAGGTGTGCCATACCATGACACTTCTTGAGCAGAATAAGATGCTGGTCTCCTTCGTCGTAAAGGGCAACAAGACGATAAAGCAGAAGCACGGAAGGGTCTCTCCATGGGATGCCTGCAGGGCATGTCATGTTTCTGATATTGCCCAGGGATCCAAGAGCCTGAGCAACTCCTATGGGCATGCGCGGCATGTCTTTATGGAGCACATCAGCTGCGGAAAGTGCCACTTTGGTAATCTGCACAGGTTCTTTCCGAACGAGAAGGCGTGTGCTGATTGCCATACAGACCGGATGATCCACGGCATGGGCATGGAAGGGCTTTCCTGCCTGAACTGCCACAACTATGGAGAAAAATCTCAGAAGATGATTACGAATGACCGTTGCATAAGATGCCATAAGGGTCTGGCTGAAAAAAATGTCATGTCATCACTGAAATGCTTTGACTGCCATCAGCCGCATGGAAAGATAAAGCTGTCCAGCCAGGACTGCCTGAAGAACTGCCATGGCAATGAAACAAGGGTAGGGCAGCATAATCTGCATATGACAAAGGCGGGGCTGCAGTGTCTTGACTGTCACAAGGCCCATCGTTGGACAGTCGGCAACGAGCAGGCAAAGACTCTCTGCTCCCGGTGCCACAGACTGAAAGACCCGGCAACGTTTATCTACTAGCAAAAGGGGCGAGGGCTCGAATGCCGGGGCTATCGTAACCAGCAAGTCTTCCTCAGAGCGCGAGGCACCCAAGCGTTTTTTCCACTGTAGGTGATTGTCGGCCATTTAAGATGCGGGTGTAAGATATCATGCGATTTCTTGGAACGCTAGAAAAATTATTCTTGACAACCATCCCGGATAGGAGTAATTTGTAATCAAGACGAGCTCACCAAGTGGTGGTCTTGCTCTTCTCAACTCAGCAGAAAGGTTTTTAGGTCGCAAGACGTAAAGTACAGATGTAAAAGTCTCATGCTGTATGTCTCGAGATGTTCAAACCGCTGAGAGCTGAGAATGAGCAAACACCACTTTTTATTGCCCAATCCGGGTTGTGTATACTTTGTTGATATACTATTCTGAGGAGGCAAGACATCATGGCTATTGAGGCGAAGATCGAAGGGAATAAGCTCATAATTACCTGTGACCTTGAAGAGCGAATACCCAGTGCATCCGGGAAAACACTTGTGGTAGCCAGCACGCGAGGCAATATGAAGACAGCATTGACCGTAGACGGAAAGCCTTTAACCATAGGGCTGAATGCCTATATCCCCAAATAGTTAGACCCCTTATTTTTTTCTGAAAAATGGCACAAGCAGTATTCCCGAGATGAAGCCTCCTACATGTGCCCACCAGGCAATCCCCTGCCCTCCCGCTGGAAGCACCTGGGCCACACTTCCAGCGAAGACTTGAATTAAGAACCACCAGCCAAGGAAAAAGACGGCGGGCAGCTCCACGAACCAGGGGAATATAATAATGGGGATCAAAGTCAATATCCTCGCCCGCGGAAACAGCACATAGTAAGCCCCCATGACACCTGCTATTGCGCCTGATGCCCCGATAATGGGCATGGATGACCGGGGCCTGAAGTAGATGAAGGCAATGCTGGCCAAAACCCCAGAAATGACATAGAAAACAAGGAATCGGCTGTGGCCCAAGGAATCCTCTACCTTGCTGCCGAAAATCTTCAAGAACCACATGTTCCCCAGAAAATGCAGCCATCCCCCATGCAAAAAAAGCGTAGTCACAAAGGAAAGATAATCAATTAGGGGCAAACCGCGCGGATGATGCCGGGTATATTCAGCAGGCACAACCCCGAAATAATATATAAACTCTTTAAGAAGATCGTCCGGCAGTGACGCTTCAAAATAGAAAACAACGCCGCAAAGCACTATGATCAGCCAGGTACCAAGGGGATAAGTTCTGTTGGGAACGGTATCTTTGATAGGGATCATATATCAAGGACCTAATACGAATGCATCGTTAGCACTTATCAAATTCATAATCCCTGCGATTCTCAAGCGTTCGTAGCCAAGCGCAACGCTCGAGGAGACTTCACATTGCTGCTTGTCAAGTTCATTACCTCTTCGTTCAGTGTGGTCATGACGAGAATATACCACAAAGGATAACGGAGACAGAAGGCCACATTTAGCGCACTATCGGTATAAAAGCGTTGCTGCGTAAAGAGGTGGTCCTGCCCTTTCGGGATCTGCACTCTTTTCGCCGGTGGCGTGCTACAGCTGCCGGAATTCATATGGTACAGGAGGGATTGGAGATTACTCTCTCATGATTCCCCGTAATCCTGCACTGTTTGATTGTCGCAACCCGGTGCGCTATTCTTTCGCAGGCGTCGATACGCCTCTTGCAGCCCGTCAGTGCCCGGATAGTGATTCAATGACGTGAAACTTACCTGATACTCTTGTTTCGCCAGTTCTGCTATCCGGTGTTGTTTTGTTGATACGTTCATCTGCTTGACCGACAAGATGCTGATAGGCTAGGTTAAGAGTGTGTTTCCATAATATTGCGAGCCTGTATATGTCCTGAATGAGGAGTCCATCGTGAAAATAGCATTTCTTATTCCCAGAAATTTTTCTGAAAAGGAAAAGAGTTGTTACGACTACAAATTTTTTTCCAAATTCCTGTTCTCAAGAAAATATTACTCCTATATGCTGGCAATACCCACCCTGATTTCTTTAACGCCTCATGGACACACCCTGAGGGTATTCGACGAAAACATAGAAGATATTGATTACGGTTGGAAACCTGACTCGGTCGGCATAAGTGTCAGGACAATGCACGCCGAGATGGCCTATGCTATATCAGAAACTTTTCGGAAGAGCGGTGCCAGGACGATGCTAGGAGGAATATACCCTTCCATGTGCTCGGAAGAGGCGCTCCTCCATTATGACGCTGTCGTAATCGGAGGGGCCGAGAAGGTATGGGCGAAACTCGTCGAAGGCGCCGAACGAGGCGACCTGGAGGCAATCGAAAGGATACATTCACAGGGCCTGCTTGTCCTTGGATCATTTATCGTGGGTTATGATTTCGACACGCGGGACTCCTTCGATGAATTGATCGCCTTTATCGATGAGGCCCATATATTGGAACCTATCGTTAACATTCTCACGCCTTTTCCGGGGACCAACCTCTTTAAACGGCTTGAAGAAGAAGGACGTATTATTCATAAAGACTGGCGCAAGTATGACACAAAGAATGTCGTCTTCAGACAAGCGAATTTGACCCCCGAAGAGCTCTTGGCGGGATTCGAAAAGGTGAACAAGAGCATCTACTCTTTTAAGTCGATCTATTGGAAGCTCGGATATTTCGGGGATATTGGCTTCTGGCTTCGGCAAAATGAAGCTGACCCGATAAAGTTCCACTACCGTCATCTTTTTGCGTTCCGTATGGTAAGCCTGCTTTTTTCTCTCAACTGGGAACGATCTGTTTTCATTGTTAAAGTAATGCTCAATATCTTCAGCAGGCGTTACCGCATCACAAAAACCCTGCAAATGCTGGCGTATAATGATTACGCGTATTCGTGAAAAAAATAATCGTTCAGCTATCAATTATCGGCTTTCAGCAGGAAAAGGGATATGCCCTCCACTTCCATCATGCCGCAGGTCCGTAAGACGGCTACAGTATCTAACGGGTTGTGAAGAACCGGATCAGGTCAGCGCCGCATTGCCACAGACTTCTCGCGGAAGTCGTTACTATCACATTTAGCCCGGATTATTCTTAAATAACGGCAAAAGAATAGCTAACGATCCTAATAGCTTTGGTATTATTGAATCTGCGAAGAACAAAAACCAAAGAAAGGACTTCGGCTATTATGACAGAGTGTATCACCGACAGCTCACTGTTGAGTGTGTCCATCAAATCAGGGGAAGGTCACGAGGGAGTCCGCCAGCGCAAGATTCGTTTTGAGCAGGCATTTTCTCGGCACAGTTCAGTTTATGGTATATTTATTCATGGCGTTAATGAAGATCCGAAATAGGCAGCATGAGGCGACGACGATGCGGCGTCTGCTTCGTGCTATCTTTTTCTGTGTGTTTTTCTCGACTGCTCTGACCAGCTGCGCCACTGCACCAGTTCTTGAGAAGTCGCAGATTACGGAGCCTGAGAAGCATGCTCCTGAGCCCAAGGAGTTGGCCAGCAAAGCCGCGAACGTGATGGAGTTTACGAAACTCGTTTATGCAGAAGAAACGATCGAGCAGACGGAAACAACTCGTGACAAAATAAAGATTACCCTTATGCCCAAATCTCTGGAGTCTGCCAGAAAAGAGGCCCGGTCATTTTACGCCGCTTATTGCGATAGCAAGAGCGGACAACTGATCACTGGTCTACCAGTCTCCCGAACTCCCGATAATCTTCCAGCATACATAAAGCCACAGTATTCACAGAGATTCAGAAAAAAATATGATCTCCCGCCGGCCGTGCTGTGGTGCCAGGATAAGGAAGACATTTACTTCGGGGTTGAAATGAGAGATCGCACGGATGGTGCTGATAGCCCTGAACTAACCTTAACTATATATACAGAGAGTTTTGTTGAGAAGAACAGGGTATGGACGTCCCAGAGGGATATGATCTCGAAGATCGAAAAAGAAATCGAGAAGGACAAGCAGGAGATCCTTTACTCTCTGGGAATCATCGACATCCCCACGATGATGCTAATTGCAAAGGTCTCGCGAGCAGATGCTGAGGGACGTCAGCACCTCGATCTCAGCATCGAGAACCGCGGAAGGACGACAATGCAGATAAGGACGGATACCGACAAGAAGTTCGTCGCCAGGGACGGGAAATCCTCTGACATTCTGTGGGAAGTGAACAAAGACGGGGGATCAATAAAGGCGACATCCTCTGGAGAGGGATGCCAATTGACCAACAAGAACACTCTGTTCATTGTCAACCCCGGCTCAAAATGTACTCTTTCTGCGCCGATCAGCTTCCCTGGCGTGAGCCAGCAACCCCCCGATGGCATGATTACATTCGATTTGTTTACGTTCGATATGCGCAGGGTTAGCGCATATGAAAACAAGACTTCTCCTGTGGTCCGTTCACCCCGATAAGGCAACTATAGTGCATCACCCCTTTTCTGCAGACGTTGTTCTGCTTGATAACATTGCGAAGAGGACCCTCAGCAACTTGTGCGCCGTTGCATGGATGGCCTTCTTAAACGGGAGTCCTTCAGTCCGGCGTTTCTGATAATAGACCTTGAAGATATTGTCTTGCCGTACCACACACGAAGTCATGAGAAAAATAAGATGCCGCAGGTGGTGGTTGCCCCTCTTAGAAATCCTGCTTGCCCCCTCGAACTTTCCCGACTGATGGATAGAGGGATCAAGCCCTGCAAACGCGACAAGATGCTTATACGACGGAAAGAGCCGGTAGTCGCCGACTTCAGCAAGAAATGCCGAGGCCATGGTATTGCCTATACCGCTAATGGACGTAATGATCTCAATATCCTCGATCATCAGTGACTCACAGGCCACCACCAGGGCCGTGGCGATCTTATCCCGTTTTTCCATCAGATGCTCCGGGATGATCAACTCCATGGCAATACTCTCTGAGGCTACGGATTTCTGTGCCTCCGCCACAATGTCCTCACCAGAAAAAGGGGCCACCTTACGCCCATCATCATAGTTCAGCGCCTGCTGCAGTACCCAAGGGTCAATCGCTTTGATCAGGCGGGCCGAGGGCAATTGCTTAAGAAAGACCCGCATGCTTTCAGAAAAGACATGACAGCGCTTCTCAAACTCGGGAAAGGTGATCTGCAGCATCCGCTTAATGTCGTTTTTCAGGCCTGAGATGAGGACCGTGAGGGATTCCTTTTCCCGGGCCAAGTCCTTGAGATCCTGCAGGTGATGGTTCGGCCTTGGCAAGAGCATCCTTGTGAACCAGAAGGAACTGGGCTATGAGCAGGGCGTCTTTCTTGTCGGTCTTGGTCTTCCTGAGCGACAGTTTGGCGAAATTGGCTGTCAGAAGAGGATTGATGACGTAACAGGGCAGGCCCTCGAAAAAAAAGAAAACAGAAGAGGTTGGTGTGATAGCAGCCGGTGGATTCCATTGCCGCCTTTGCGTGCGAGAGTTTTTTGCCGTGAGCCCTGACTGTCCTCATGAGCTTTGCAAAACCCTCCGCGGTCATGGCAAACTCAAGGTAAAATAGCTTATTGCCTTTGCCATCAAGCCCCTGTGCGGTCGAACTGTCTTTCGATACGTCTATTCCGATATAACACGCGGGCAAGGTAGCACCTCCTGCAGCCATCGGATTGTACAGACAGGAATTGCCTCCCTACCAAACCTCCATCGTTACCAGGGTTCTCGACCCAACCAACCTATCAATGGCTTCGGGTGGCAGGGAACACACTACAAGAAGGGTTCTCCGATCCAGGTGTAAGTCACGTTCTCCTGCCTTTCGGGGGAAAGGTGAAACTTACCCGTAAAATGATAATTTCAGGTGGATGCCGTAGTGCTGGATGGGCTGAGCGTAGCAAACAGTGGAAGAGCCCTGACAGAGGGGAAAGAAGGATTAATACAACCCCATGGCCTTGCGGACAAGCTGCATAGTCTCCTGTGCGACCTTGCGGGCTTTGTCATTGCCTTTTTCGATGATTCCGCGGAGTTGATCAGGTTCATTCAGCAGTGCTTCTCTTTTCGCCCAGATCGGCTCGAGCACGGCAAAGACATTCTTGATCAGGACCTTCTTGCAGTCTATGCAGCCGATGCCTGCAGTCCTACATCCCTCCGCAACCTCAGCCTGTTCTTCCTTTGAAGAGAATACCCTATGGAGCTGGAATACCGGAGAAAGCTCAGGGTTGCCCACATCTGTTCTTTTTATGCGTGCAGGATCGGTCGTCATGGTCCTGATCTTCTGCTCTACCTCTCTCGGGCTGTCCGAGAGATAGATGGCGTTGCCGTAGCTCTTGGACATCTTCCTTCCGTCCACGCCCGGAACCTTCGGGAATGGGGTAAGCAACGCGTCCGGCTCAGGGAAGACCTCTGTATAAAAGTTGTTGAATCTCCGCGCGATCTCACGGGAGATCTCCAGGTGAGGCACCTGGTCTATCCCGACCGGGACATACTTTGCCCGATACATGATGATATCAGCGGTCTGCAGGAGAGGATAGCCAAGAAACCCATAGGTCGAAAGATCTTTCTCCTGGAGCTCCTGCTGTTTCTCCTTGTACGTCGGCACGCGTTCAAGCCAGCCGAGCGGCGTTATCATCGAGAGCAGGAGATGGAGCTCAGCGTGTTCCAGGATCCGCGACTGCAGAAAAATAGTGCATTTATCCGGGTCGAGCCCGGCAGCAAGAAAGTTTACGAGCAGGTCCGTCACGGACTCATGCAGCACGGAAGGATTTGTGTAGCCCGTTGTCAGCGCATGCCAGTCTGCAACAAAATAATAGCAATCATAGCTGTCCTGCAACTTTACCCAGTTCTGGAGCGCACCGACCAGATTACCCAAATGGACCTTGCCGCTGGACTGCATACCGCTTAATACCCTCTCCAAAGAAACCTCCCTGCTGCAATAAAATTAAGCTCTCCATTGCTCAACTACGGGTGTTCAGACAGGGCTGGCATTGTAAAAGCTAATCGCAGAAACTCTTGACAGCATCAGAAGCCACGACGACAGCATCTTTCGAGGGCTTCGCGTTCAGCGAACTTATTGTCGTCCGCTTCAATGCCAGGCAAAGGTGATCGCCTTGACCGGCATTGAGGGATATCTGCCCTGTCTGCAGGCAACGGTAGAGTTATCTATTATTAACGTATTGCCCTTACCTGTCAAGAAATGCCCGGGGAAGTCTATGTGAGCTTCCATATGAGCTCAAAATTGCAGATGATCA
The DNA here is from genome assembly GCA_003252075.1 of Nitrospirota bacterium. GTDB lineage: Bacteria > Nitrospirota > Thermodesulfovibrionia > Thermodesulfovibrionales > UBA6898 > UBA6898. The sequence goes on along the minus strand of QKDO01000024.1, from coordinate 8,163 downwards.
CCAGGGGTTCGCCGGCTGCATCTTTCAGGAAGCTTTTGTTGCTGTCCAGTGCGACGAGAAGGTCATTGAGCTTCAGGGACGACCCGTCGAACCCGTTGTGGTGAAGCTTTGCCTTGATCATGTCAAGATGCCATTGACACTGTTCTTTGTCGACGAGCCCGCGGTCGAGTGCCCGTGTGAGATCCAGCGGCGTGTACAATGCGTTGCTGTGTTCTGCCACCCACTGATCCGGTCCATTGTAATAACCCCGGATCGTTATATAATTGTGGTCTTCCTGAAGCACCGGGTCGCCCTCGGGGTCCAGGAGGTCCCTGTGGGATGCGTATTTCCTGCGGTCAGCCGATGCCTCGATCTTCTTCGTGCCGGTCATGTAGATCGCGCGCGCATAGACCGTGGGAATGCCGAGCCGGTTCAGGGTATGAGCGATCGCAAACTCTTCAAAGGGGCTGTTGATGCCATAGGTGCGGACAAGCGGGTCGCGTGCGCCCTCTTCATCCCCGACCGGCATCTCCCCGACCCGAGATGTTTCCCATACCAGATGAATATTGTCCTTGGTGATCGTATAGAAGACCTCTTTTGACGCTGACAGCCGTATGGCAGGCGTTTTTCTCCAGCGTTCGGGGAGAAAGTAGTCGAACAGATGCGGGTTCCGCCCGACGACCCATAAACGACCACCGGTGCTCTCGGCATGACCGAAGAGATAGGGGACGCTGAAGATCTCCATTGAGGTAAGATGCGAGGGCAGCGGTGAAGGTTCGAAACGGTGCCGCTGATCGTCCAGATAGGAATATCTGCGGGAACTCTTTACCGCCTCTTCATGCTCCGGAGTCCGCAAAAGGAGTTCATAATCGATGACCGAATATCGACCCTCCTGTATCAGACGATACAGAAGGGCCACCTGCTCTCCGAGGGCATCTTTCTCTTCTTCGCTGCTGAGACGGGCAACGCTTTCAGCATCTGACTGGCTGATAATGATATGCTCAGGCTTCATATCCGCTACCAAGTAACCCTTCTTCTTCAGGTCCTCGTGCGCCCGGCTGTCGAGTGTTCTGAGATGACGTATCATCTCATCGTCGTTTATGTCGATATGTTCAAAGACTTCCTTGAGGTTCCTGCCCTCTATCCATGCATAGATCAGCTTGTACTGCTTGAGGATGTCGAGGTCTATGCCCGGGTGTTTTGCCCGAATGCGGTTGATCTTGGTGCGTGACCTTCCGCTCTGCCAAGCCTGCATCTTTTCGGGGGGGACGTAGATCGCCATCGGCAGCTGGGTGCTGATCTTCAGTTCCTTCGGTCCGTAAAGGTTTTCCATAAGCTCTGTGACCAGCGAAAACTCCTCCCAGGGGCTGTTGAACTCTGCGTCACAGAATTCCTGGAGGGTATGCGTATCGATCGGCACGTCCTCGCCGACCCGGCAGTTCTTCACCACCAGATCAAGGCTCATGCCGTTGATCTTCTTTGTCGGGACCTTATAGACCGAGCTGGTGCCGAGGAGACGGGTCTTGTGAGTATCGAACCAGTCCTTTTCATACCAGTTCTCGATCTCGAAGTGGCGATGCAGCGGCTCTGCATAGCGGGTGAGATACAGGTCTCCGCCGTCGCTGGTCCGCGTATGGGCGTACACCACGCCCAGCACATTTACGAGCGTCTTTCTTGCTGCGGTCTTTTCCACGTATCCTGTGTCGTTACCACGCTTCCCATGCCGGGGTTATCCCAATCTTTTGGCAAGCCCGGCAAGCTGGTCCTTCAGCTTCTGCGGAAGGCGTTTGCCGAAGATCGCATAATGAGCCTCGATATCCGGTATTTCTGCCTTCCATTCAGCGGTATTCACGCTCAGCAGCTCTCTCAGATTGTCAGGGGCTATCGTGAGGCCGGAGAGGTCGAGGTCACCGGCCTTCGGTATCAGCCCGATGGGAGATTCTTCTGCGCCGACCCTGCCGTCAACCCGTTCGCACATCCACTTGAGCACCCTGCTGTTATCGCTGAAACCGGGCCACAAGAACTTCCCATCCGGGCTTTTCCTGAACCAGTTCACATAGAAGATCCGCGGTGCCGCGCTGCCGAGCTTTTCTCCCATGGCAAACCAGTGATGGAAATAATCTCCCATGTGGTAACCGCAGAACGGCTTCATGGCAAAGGGGTCCCTCCGGAGATTGCCGACGGCGCCGATATTGGCAGCGGTTGTCTCCGAGGCCGCGGTGGCGCCGAGAAAGACGCCGTGCTCCCAGGAAAAGGCTTCATAGACCAGCGGGACAACACTGCTCCGGCGGCCGCCGAAGATGAAGATATCTATTGGCACTCCTGAAGGATTTTCCCAGTCCTTGCAGATGACCGGACATTGGGATGCAGGCGCCGTAAAGCGCGCATTGGCATGGGCTGCGTCGGCCTTGCTCGCCGGAGTCCAGTCCCTGCCTTTCCAGTCAATGAGATGCGACGGAAGGTCGTCGTTCATGCCTTCCCACCATACGTCTCCGTCATCGGTCAGGGCGCAGTTCGTGAAGATGACATTCTCTTTCAGCGTATCCATCGCCATGGGATTCGTATCGTACGATGTCCCGGGGGCGACACCGAAGAAGCCGCTTTCCGGGTTGATCGCATGCAGCCGGCCGTCAGGGCCGATCTTCATCCAGGCGATGTCATCGCCGATGCACTCGCACTTCCAGCCCCTCAGGGACGGCTGCATCATAGCCAGGTTAGTCTTGCCGCATGCCGAGGGGAATGCTGCGGAGATGTGGTACTGCCTACCCTCCGGGTTCGTGAGCCGCAGGATGAGCATATGCTCTGCCATCCATCCCTCTCTCCGCGCCATGGCAGAGGCGATGCGGAGCGCAAGGCACTTCTTGCCGAGAAGGGCGTTGCCGCCGTACCCGGATCCATAGGACCAGATGAGGTTCTCCTCGGGGAAATGGCTGATGTATTTACTTTCGATAGGCGCACAGGGCCACTGCACGTCCTGCTGGCCCTCCTCCATCGGGGCGCCGACCGAGTGAAGGCAGGGAATGAAATCCCCTTCCGTGCCGAGGAGATCCAGGACTTTTGTACTGACCCGGGTCATGATATGCATGTTCACCACCACATAGGGGCTGTCCGAGATTTCGATGCCGATCTTTGAGATGGGGGAGCCTATCGGTCCCATCGAAAAGGGGATGACATACATGGTGCGTCCCCTCATGCAGCCCTTATACAGTTTCTTCATCGTTTCCTTAAGCTCGGCCGGTGCGATCCAGTTGTTTGTCGGCCCTGCTTCGTCCTGTGCCGATGTAGAGATATAGGTGCGGTCCTCGACGCGGGCCACATCGCTCGGGTCAGAGCGGAAGAGATAGCTGTTAGGCCGCTTCTTTAACGGAGTGGCACTGCCGCTGTCTATAAGCTTCCGCATCATGGCGGCATACTCTTCCGTTGAACCGTCGCATATATAGACAGCGTCAGGCTGGCACATTGCCGCAACTTCGGATATCCAGGCGCTTAGCTTCTTGTTTCTCACTTCAGTTTTCATGGCTCGTTCTCCCTATATGTTATTGGTGTTCCAGGATGTTCCCGCTATCCGATCCTCAATACATACCGAAGATCTTCAGAAAGAAGAGTATGACCGGCATGATGAACAAACTAGCAATGCCACTATAGAACAGGATCAATACAATGATGAACCCGAAAGGTTCTATCTTGCTGAACGACATTGCCTGCTTTGGCGGCAGCAGGCCTGTCAGCACCCTTCCCCCGTCAAGAGGAGGAATGGGTATCATATTTAAGACTGCAAGCACCACATTCCAATAGATGCTTGCCCGCAGAATAAGAATAAGCGGCATGAGAACCGTTTCCGCAAGCGTAGCGGGGAGCAAAGACGCAAGCGGGATCAGAACATTCATGATAAGAAAACTTGCAAACGCGAGCATAATATTCGTAACCGGTCCGGCCGCAGCAGAAATAGCCATACCCTGTTGAGGCTTCTTGAAATTCATGGGATTGATCGGCACCGGCTTTGCGTAACCGAACATGAAGCGGCCGTCCGTTAAGGTGTACAGCAGGATCGGCATAATGATCGTGCCGAAAAGGTCTATATGCGCAATAGGGTTAAGGGTAAGCCTTCCCAGCAGCTTTGCCGTGGGATCACCGAGTTTGTATGCAACAAACCCATGTGACACCTCGTGCAATGCGATGGCGACAATCATTGCCGGTGCAGCAATGATGAGCTTCTGTAATGTTTCTGCTTCCAACGGTCCGCCTAACCTATTGATTTTGTTTAAAGAAACTTCCGAGCTGCTGGCATGGAAGTTCTTTAGTATTATGGATTGGCCCCTTTTATGTCAAATAGGCGAATGACTGCAAATGCTGGCAATCCGAGGGTTTACAGGATTGCAATGCAACCGGTCTGCATCCGGCTAAGACGTGAAACCATGAAAAATAGTCCCTTACGCAGACAGAGCATCTTAAGGGGTAATCACCGTAACCCATATCCATACAGGGTATAGACAAAATGACCGTTGATAGTGTAAGTATCCATTTCCCATTCATCGGGGAGAGGCCAGTAGGGCTCTCCGTCTTTGAGCGCCTTTATGGCCGCGTCGTCCAGTGATTTATACCCTGAGGTGCGTTCGAGCTCGATCGATGCCAACCTGCCGTCCTTTTTGATGGTGAACCGGACCCGGAGATCTCCGTACAGTCCTCTCCTGCGGGCATCGGCAGGATATTCCCAGATGCTTTCGATCTTTTCTTTCAGTTTTCTCATGTACCCTGCATAGCGGTATTCCTTGGTATCGAAGGTGATCGCCTCATCTTTTTTTCCCTTGCCACCGCCGGGACCCTTGTCTGCAGCATCACCTATGATCTTTCTGTCGAACAGCTTTTCCCTGGTGCTGCGGGGCATACCAGTCGGGGTGCGGCTTTCTTCAAACCCCGGCTTGTCAGAGAGTTCTCCGGGTGTCCCTTCACTGCCGCCGCCTTTTTCAGGCCGGGGCGTCACGCCTTCGGGCAGCGGTTTTCCCGCTTCCTTGCCCATATCCGGAACTACCGGTTTATCCGGAGAGGGAAGCACTTTCGGCGGTATGGGCGTTACCGGGCGTTGCGGGGGCGGGGCGGGTTTTTGGGGCACCGCGGGAGGGACCGGAACAGGCTTTGCTGCAGGCGGGGGCACGATAACCGGCTTTACTGCCTCCTCTGGTGTGACGAGCCGGGTAAAGAACTCCTTCGGTTTCTTCAACTCTGGTGCAGGCAGAAAATAAACAGCGATCAACATGAGCAGATGGACAACAACGGAGACAACAACAAACGTTTTTATGTTCAGGGCTTCATTATTTTCGAGCATGGTCTCTCAATAGTATAAACCGCTCCGCAAGAATTTCACATGCAATCCCTGATCATTATGAAACCCGGGACCGGCTTAGAAGTTCGGCGGGAAGGGGCAGTGGATCTTTGCTTTTCTTACGCTGCTTCTGCCTGACAAATAATATGCGGCTATCTTGAAGAAGAAACTGCTCACTGAGCCTGACACGGTGCCGTCCCTATTCTCTGCCCAGACCATGGTCTTGCGGTTGTTGTTAATGGCGATGATAAGGTAGATATGGCTCGGGCTCATGCCGTCGATGTCCTCCTGGCTCGGTGACGGTAGCCCTTTTTCAAGGCCGAACTGGGTATGCGAATGGAAATCGCCGACGATCTGGAGCCGGTCAAGACGCTTGATGATCGGCTCTATCTTCTTGTGGCTCCGGTCGAGAGAGACAACGCCTTTTGGTTTTCTGTCGGCTGTCTGAAAGCTGAAGGCGTGTTCGACAATGAACCGGTCCTCCAGCCTATAGCCGAGCAGAAAACCAAGGCATTCCTTCTTGTAAACTTCGGCCGAGCTCAGTAAAAGATCTATGAATGCATTCTCAGAAAGATAGACTCTCATGCACTCTTATGCTGCGGCAGGCGGACAGAGAGTACCGGGCATGGGGCGTAGCGAACCACCTGCTCCGCCGTGCTGCCGAAGAGCAGACGGTCAAAACCGGTTCTGCCGTGGGTCGCAAGTACGATGAGGTCGATGTTGTTCGCTTCTGCGAACTTGGTGATCTCTTCATAGGGGGTGCCTTTTAGCACAACATGCTCAAAGTCCTTGAATTTCCGCATCTCGTCGATAAAGGTCTTTTCAAGCTCTTTCCGTGCGCTCTTTTCAAGGTCTGCATAGACCTCTTCTGCGGACGTATGCGGCACATACCAACCTGTAGCCTTTGTTATGTCGTAGATGACATGTACAATATAGATCTTTGCTCCATGGCGCAATGCAACGTCAACAGCGTACGGCAGGGCGTTCTTTGAGCCTTCTGAAAAGTCTGTTGCAAAAAGGATTTTTTTTATCTCCATCTTAAACCTCCCTAATGTATTTCGCTGCGTCTTCCGGCGATGTCGGCAATATGTAGAGACCTGATCCCCACTCGAAACCTGTGGTCCTCAGGAACCGCGGCATTATCTCGATATGCCAATGATAATCCTCACCGAGTGTGTGCCAGTGATCCTTTCGCGTGACCCTGTTCGGTGCGGAATGGATGAAATAATTATACGAAAGATCAGGGAACAGCGCCCGCAGTTTCTTCAGGAATGTACCGAGGATGAGGGCAATGTCCTCTATTTCGTCGGGACGAATATCCTGGAACGCACAGTTGTGCCGCTTGGGCAAGATCCAGGTCTCAAAGGGGAATTTCGAGGCATAGGGGCAGAAGGCAATATAATGCCGCGACTCTATAACGATCCTGTTTTCCGTTCTCATCTCCTCACGCATGATGTCACAGAATATGCAACGTTCCTTATAAGCAAAGTACTGCTTTGCATGGTCAAACTCTTCCTTGACCCGCTTGGGGATCACCGGCGTGGACGTAAGCTGGGACAGGGGATGACCGGACAGCGCCCCTGCTGGTTTCCCGTGATTCTTGTAGATTAGGGTATACCGCAGCCGGAAGTCCTTTTCGAGATCAGCCATGCGGTCCCGGTAAGTCTGTATCACGCGAATCATCTGATCCAGTCCCATGTCCTCAGGCTGCACATGGTGATGCGGTGACTCGATGATGATCTCGCTTGCGCCAATGCTGTTCATCTTGTCATACATGCCCTCTCCCCTTCTGCCGAGGTCGCCTTCCACCGTGAAGACAGGATCGAAGCTGGCAATGACCCTTGTCGACCATTGCCGCGCAGGGTCTGCCAAGGATGAAGGGGACATGCGCGTAATCTCTTTTGGCGTTTCGGATTCCCTCCCGGCACAGAGCATACAGCTGTTTTCCCCTTCGGTCTCCCGGAAATTCTCCCCGATGTATGCCGAAGGAGGCAGTGATTCGCCGAGCACCGCGATCCACCTTCCCACCAGGGGATCCTTTCTCAGTTCATTGAGGACGGTTTTTTTCATACAGTATCTTCAGTCCCTCCAATGTCAAATGAGTCCTGACCATATGCGGTCTCCGCATGAAGGCCTTGAGCAGCAGGCAATTGCCGCCGGTGAGTATTACGTCATACGATGCTCCGGTTTCGTTTTCTATCTCCGCCACAATGCGCTCGACAGCTCCTGCGGTGCCGATGAACAGTCCGGAGAGGATGCATCCGGCCGTATCTCTGCCGAGTGCGGTTTCCGGTTGCATCACTTCAACCTTTCGGAGCTTTGATGTCTTCACGCCGAGCGCCTCGTTCATAAGGCCGATGCCCGGCATGATAGCCCCTCCAAGATAATCTCCGTTTCCTTCGATGACGGTGATGGTTGTCGCGGTCCCGAAATCTATCACTGCGACCGGCTTCCGCACGAGGGCATACGCAGCAACGGCGTTCGCTATCCTGTCAGTGCCGAGTTCTTCAGGATGCGGTATCCGGAACCTGATCCCCGCAAGCCGGTGATCGACCACCAGAGTCGAACCTGTTGTCTGCCCGGGCAGCCCTTCAATTGCCTCAGTCAAGGTCCCGGTGTGGCTCGAAACCACAGAAGATATTATACTGGCACTTTCGCCTTTTTCTATATTATTTTCTTTTATGAAGGCATGCAACTGTTCACGGTATTCCTCAGGGCTTTTGAGCGGAAGCGTAGGTATTTGCTGGACTGAGAGCCCGGTGGAGGTAAAATATCCTATAGAAATAAATGAATTTCCTATGTCTGTTGCAATTATCACAATATCTGTACCATAAATTTCAACGTTGCAATAATCATAACAATTG
>QKDO01000091.1 GCA_003252075.1 Nitrospirota bacterium | reverse complement strand
CATTGTCCTGTTCCTGATTTTTCATATTGCTCGTTATCTGAGGATCCATCTGCTGCCGATGTTTTACGCTGGCTTCCCGGAAGAGGCCCCGTTTCGAAAACTCAGCAAGGCGTGGTGGTTATTTCCCGTCTGGCTCTTCTTTCTATTCTATGAAGGGCTCTATAGCAAGCGGTTTTCCTTCTGGGACGAGGTTAACGCTCTCTGGAAGGTTGCCTTTTTTTCAACGGTCGGTATTTTCGCTATCGTCTCTCTTGAACGGTTGAGCGATATTGTATCGAGAACATCGATCATCCTGATGGGTGCTCTTTCTCTTGTCGCGCTGCCTCTCCTGAGGATCGGGGCGAAGCGATTGCTGTTTCGCTTCGGCCGATTCAGGCGACGTGTACTTATCCTCGGTGCCGGAAGAACAGGACGACTGATTCTTAGCGCCATCAGAAAGGAACCCAATTATGGCTATAAGGTGATCGGGTTCCTCGATGACGATGAGACAAAGGCCGGGATGAAAATAGACGGTCTTAAAGTGCGTCGCGGCATTAACCGGGCGCCGAGTTATCTTAAGTCAGGGCGCGTAAGCGATGTCATTATCGCGATGCCTGCAGCCGGCAAGGAGAGGGTGCAATACTTGATCAATGCCCTGCAGCACAAGGCTGAGCGCATTCTCTATGTTCCCGATCTCCATGGCATTGCCGTACTCGGTACAAGCCTTCAGCATTTTTTCCATGAACAAGCGTTCGCGCTCGAACTCAAGAATAATCTTGCGCGACCGATAAATATTTTGATCAAGCGCTGCTTTGATCTTGTGGTTAGTTTTCTGCTTCTCCCCTTTGTGCTCTTGTCCATTCTCATTATCGGCATCCTTATCAAGCTCGATTCCCCCGGCCCGGTCATCTTTTCTCAGGATCGGGCGGGAAGGCGGTGCAGACCGTTCCGCTGTCTGAAGTTCAGGACCATGTATAGCGATGCGGAAGAACGGCTGGCGGCCATTCTTGGCTCCGATCCCGATGCCCGAAGGGAATGGCAGAAATATTATAAGCTTAAAGATGACCCGCGAGTTACCCGGGTGGGCAAATTCCTGAGAGCCTCTTCGCTGGACGAACTGCCTCAGCTCTTTCATGTGCTTTCGGGGAAGATGAGCCTCGTGGGGCCGCGACCCGTGACGCAGAAAGAGATCGATGACTATTATAAAGATGCTACCGAGCTTTGTTTCAGCGTGCCTCCCGGTATTACCGGGCTCTGGCAGGTTACGGGAAGGAGTGAAACGGGGTACGAGTACCGGATCGGGCTGGACGCCTGGTATGTGCGAAACTGGAACGTGTGGCTGGACATCGTTATCCTCTTCAAGACCGCTGCGGTGGTACTAAAAAAAGAAGGTGCTTGGTAAGTACAGCTGAAGACCTCAGAAACGGTGTAGCAGCATGAAAGAGACAATGTTCATAAGGAAGGTATTAGGGAACATGACCCGTTTTCCTTCCTCGGCCAGCCCTCCCGGCAATATGTATTTCAGAATCCTCTGTCGGCTTGCTGCTTGAGGATTTTGGCTATGTTGTGCAGACAAGGTGATATATGATTTCGCGGACGGCGACCGCAGACGCAAGCTCTTCCTGATGTACAAAAACACCAAATGAAAAAGAAGGTCAATGGACGATATGATTCCTCTTACGATACGTTTCAAGCCTGTTCGGTCCCCCTGCCTGCGCTGCCCGAAAACAGCCTGCCTGAAAAAAGGCTGATGCCGAAGCGGCGCATATATTTGAGGAAGATATAGTTTGTGAAGAACAATCGTGCGGAACCGCTGATCAGGCCCTCCTCCCTGATCGTACGGAAGGCCTTCATCTCACCTTTCGATAGCTGCCATAAGTTTCTGCTCAGGCCGCCCCTCCCGAAGGAGGGCTTGAAGAGGAAGGCAAGAGGAAGGTCAATGCGGCACGCCTTGTGTCCGTTGAGGACTATCCGCAGCCAAAGCAGATAGTCCTCGCAGTAGTTCATGCCCTGCTGAAACCTGTAGGGAATTTCGCGGCGGAGCATCACCGAAGGTGTTTGGAACCTATTAGAAAAAAGAAGCAGGGCCTTGCCGACCTCATGGGCGCTCCAAGCATCCGCCAGGGGTACAGCAGGGGAATTCTCCTCCATCAGCAGGCAGGGATGCCCGGTAAGGGCAATGTCAGGATGTTCTTCCATCCAGCGGTACTGAATGTCTATTTTTCCGGGATGCCAGGCATCGTCTGCATCAAGAAAGACGATATAGGGCTGCGTAGCCGTGTCCCACCCGGCATTTCTCGCAGCTGCAGGGCCACTGTTGTTTTTCAGTCTGATAATCTCCATGCGCATCGAATGCCCAAACAGCTCCTTTATTTCCACAAGCTTCTTCGCCGTCGCTCCCCCGTCGGTACTTGCATCATCAACAAGGAAGACTTCCGACGGGAGTAAGGTCTGTCTGAGCACTGAGGAGACAGCTCGCTCAATGGTGCCGGAACAGTTAAAGCAGGGAATTATTACGCTTACGGGGGCTCTTTCCATAGTTCAGATCCGTGGACGCGTCTTTCTTACGGAAGAGACATGTGAGTGAAAGAACCGGACAACGAACCCGAGCCCCCTCTTTTCCAGAAAACGACGCGTGTTGCCCTTTGCATTCTTGTAATAATAGTACAAGACATTACTGATGCCGGGATTTATAAGGTTTTTTGCCCTCGCCTCCTCCTTCAGGGTCTCGCGCCATTTGACATTTGAGATTCCCTCCACGCGCATATTTGCAAGACATCTGTCAAGCGAAACGAATGTCAGGCCGGTTTTTTTTGCCCTGAGCAACCACTCGTAGTCCATGGCATAACGGAAGTCGGTTCTGTAAAGCCCGACCTTGTCATATGCTGCGCGCGTTGCGAAAACAGCCGGATGGTTCATGGACATCTCCCTCTCAAGGAGTTCGTGGTCTGCGGACACCTCTTCTGATTTCACATCACGGTCCCAGGTGCGGAGCATACCATAGACAATATCGACGCCCCTGTTCCTTACCGCTTCAACGGCACAGGCAACAGCATCTTCTTCATACCAGTCATCCGAATTAAGCATGCCGATGATTTCTCCGTGAGCGGCTGCAATACCTTTGTTGAATGCATCGCTGATCCCAGCGTCAGCTTCGCTCACCCAGTAGGCTATGCGATCGTCATAACGCTTAATGATGCCGATCGTCCCGTCCGTGGAGCCGCCGTCTACGATGAGATATTCGATGTTCGGATAGGTTTGGCCCAGAACGCTTTCAATCGTTTGCTCCAAATGCAATGCATTGTTGTATACGACCGTTACGATCGTGACCAGCGGTTTCGCCTGCTCTGTCATAGGAGGAGGTACACCCCGGACCCGCGTTCCCCCTTCTCTGCGTCGGGGCATCGCAGGCTTGTGCTTATATTTGTCCAATGGTAGAGAAAGCGTGTTTAAGAATGGAGGCATTGGTTTCACTCTTTCGCGTGGCGCTACGAGCAGAGCACAACGTCGATAATCTCCCTCAACCGTGCATTGAACCGCTCCTGTCCCCATGCCGCAGCCCGCTGTTTCCCCTGTGCTGCCAGCATGTCGCACAATGCATCATCCGTCCACAATCGCTCAATACACTGCGCGATCTCTTCGACCGACTCCGGATCGAACAGCAGCGCGGCATCACCGACCTGTTCAGGTGTTCCGTAAATGCCAGAAACGGCTACAGGGCATCCAACAAGGAACGCCTCGAGAGGCGGGATATTGGTCGGCCCGAAATGGGTGGGCATCACTAAGGCACGGGCCCGCCGGTAGAGCTCGGGCATATCCGTATCAGAAACGTGCCCTAGGATAACAATTTCCTTCTCAAGTTTCAAGCGTTGAATCTCATCGATAGCTGACCAGTAGCAATTCTTTGCCGAACCGACAAGAACCAAACGCATATCGGGAAGCACATCTTTCAGCAGGCCGATCGCGCCGATCAGCCGTTTATGGTTCTTATGCTCCCAGAAGTGCGCCGGATACAGAATGAACTTGTCCGGAAGCGTGTATCGAGCATCAAATCCATCAGGGACCTTCTGGACATGCATATACCGCGGAGGGACATAGGGAAGGACAAAGATCCTTTCGCCGGTCCTGCCGTAACTCTCCATGACCTGCTGCTTTCCTATCGCAGAGTCGACCAAGATGCCGCAGGCCCAGGAGCAGATATTCCTGAAGGTCCACTCCCTATGACGGTAGATGGACTGCTCCGATACCTCGGGAAAGCGACGCTCATAGCGATGCATCAGATCGTGAATGGCGGAGAGGGCAGGAACGGCAGCTTGGAATGACAGCGTGTCCTGCGACGGGAAGATCCAAAGGTCGCATTGTTCTTTCTGAAGGCTCCTAACCAGGGGATCGAAATAAGAGGATAGCGTTCTTGCCGCGGCGACTGGCAGATCAAACATTCTCCATACTTTCCAGAAGAACCTTCGCCACAAGCGATAATGGGCAGGTACTACCTTCCCGTCGAGATCATGCAGTTCACGTGCCCATGCCGGAGAAGAGTACGCGATGACGACGCGGTACTGGTCCTGAGGCAAGGCGCTCACGGCGTCGACCACTGCCAGGTTGTACTGGTACATACCCCCGGCAGACGGATCGACGCCGAGGTACAGCCCGATCTTTCTCATGCCTGTACCACAAAACAGACTCCCCAAGTGTCAACCCCCGGTATTTTACCTGATAGCCATTCAGCGCGATCGAGGAGCGTCAGCCCCTGCTGCTCCAGGAGAGAATCGATCTCGTGATCGAACACATAGCGCATGCGGTGCGTTTCCCGCAGTTCCTCGATCCTTTGATCGGCCTTATTTCGTATAAATACCTGATAATTCACATCAACGATGTTCTCAGCAGGATGCATTACCGGTTCTGCGATACGTGTCACCTCGATCTGTTCATCTTCCAGCCGCTTCACCCTCACCGCAGGTTGTTGGGATACCACCGCAGGTCCGTACCAGCAATCGAAGATAAAGATGCCTCCCGGCGCAAGATGAGATTTGGCCGTCGCGAAGGAAGCCACGAGGTCGTCCTGGGTCGCCTGATAGCTGATTACGTGGAACAGCGATATTACGGCATCGAATTTTCTGCCAATGCGCAGGCTGCGGATGTCGCCCGTTGAAAATGACAGCCGTGAAGCCTGGTTCCGGCCGAGCTGCGAGACCCTCCTTGCTGCAGCACCGAGCATTTCAGCGCTCTGATCAACTCCATGCACCTGATAGCCACGCTCCGCTAGAATGACGGCATGGATTCCGGTACCGCAACCCAATTCAAGAATAGAGCTCGTTTTCGGCGCGAACGTCTGGATGAGGTGATGGATATACGCGCCTTCTGCGGAGTAGTCCTTATCCTTATACAACAGGTCGTAATAGCGGGCGTATTTGATGAATACACTCATCGCATAAACTCCCGCACGGCAGCTGCGGCCTGCTCGATCTGATCATCGGTCAATGCGGCTCCGCTCGGGATATAGAAACCCCTTCTCGCCATGCGTTCAGCAACAGGATACACTTCGCCGGTGAACAACCCTGTTTTCCTGAAGACCGGCTGCTCGTGCATAGGCCAGAAAAAGGGACGGGTGCCGACCTTGAGAACCGACAAGCG
>QKDO01000057.1 GCA_003252075.1 Nitrospirota bacterium | reverse complement strand
GACGAGTAATCAGTATGTCGTGTGAACTGAAAAGGAAATCCAGTGCGGGAATAGCCATACTATTCCTGATGTTGCTCTGTCTTTTGTCGTTGATTCCTGTATTGGCTGAAAGCGGTCCGAAGTCCGGACAGAAAGACGAGCAATGGATCGCGGGGAAATGGCTCCGGCCTGACGGAGGCTATGTGCTGGAGTTGCGCGAAGTAAAGAAAGATGGCTTGCTCAGGGTCTCCTACTTCAACCCTCGGCCGATCCATGTCGCAAAGGCAGAATGGCGGACCATGGGAGACCACATCCAGGTCTTTGTCGAACTTCGTGACATCAACTATCCTGGTTCAACCTATACGCTGATTTACGATCCGGATAATGACCGCTTCACCGGGTATTACTATCAGGCCGCACTTGGTCAAACCTATGATGTAGTGTTCGTAAGACAGCGATGAATGCTCGAAGTGAAAGGAGGATGAGGAAAAAGAAGAAAAAGAGGATGAAAACAGTCTGGGATCATTACCTGAGCGTGAAGTATCCATATTTTTAGAGGAAAGGAGAAAACTATGGGTCAGAAAGTTGAAAAGATAAACAGGGCACACATGTGGGCAGCGGTAGGCGGGATCCTTGCCGCAGCCGCAATGACAACCGCAGGGGCTGCCCCGGCAAAGGCTGCCGATGCCCCAAAACCGACAAAACAGCCCAACATCCTCGTCATTTGGGGTGACGACATCGGGTACTGGAACATCAGCGCCTACAACCAGGGGATGATGGGCTACAAGACACCGAACATTGACCGCATCGCCAAAGAAGGAGCCTTGTTCACCGACTGGTATGGCGAGCAGAGCTGCACCGCTGGACGCTCAGCTTTCATCACGGGCCAAAGCGGCTTCCGCACCGGCAACCTCAAGGTTGGCCTGCCGGGTGCCAAGGAAGGGCTGCAGGCGCGCGATGTCACGCTCGCACAGTTACTCAAGGCACAGGGCTACATGACCGCGCAGTTCGGCAAGAACCACCTTGGCGATTCCGACGAAACGCTGCCGACCGCGCACGGTTTCGACGAATTCATGGGGTCGCTTTATCATCTTAATGCCGAGGAAGAGCCTGAGAATCCTGACTACTTCAAAGATCCGGCGCTAATCAAGAAATTCGCCACGCGCGGCGTGATCCACACCTGGGCCAATCCGGACGGCACGCAGAAGATCGAGAGCACCGGCCCGCTGAACAAGAAGCGCATGGAGACGATTGACGAGGAAGTCACCCGGGCTTCGCTGGACTACCTGGAACGCGCCAAGAAGGCGAACAAGCCGTTCTTCCTGTGGTGGAACTCTACGCGCATGCACATCTGGACACACCTGAAGAAGGAGAGCGAGGGCAAGACCGGCCTGGGCATTTATCCTGACGGTATGGTTGAGCACGATGCGATGGTCGGCCAACTGCTCGACAAGCTCAAGGAACTCGGACTCGATGATAACACCATCGTGATGTATTCGACCGATAACGGTGCGGAAATGATGAGTTGGCCTGACGGCGGAACAACTCCCTTCCGCGGTGAGAAGAACACAAACTGGGAAGGCGGCTACCGCGTGCCGACATTGATCAAGTGGCCTGGTGTTATCCAGCCCGGCACAGTCAACAACGACATCTTCTCGCATATGGATATGCTGCCCACGATCATGGCAGCGGTGGGTGTTCCGGATGTGAAGGAGCAGCTCCTGAAGGGCATGAAGGTCGGCGATAAGACCTTCAAGGTGCACCTCGACGGCTACAACGTCACCGATGCCTTTGCCGGCAAGGAGCCCGATCCTCGCCATGAGTTCTTCTACTGGAATGACGATGGATCGCTGGTGGCACTGCGCTACAACCAATGGAAGCTCGTATTTGCAGAGCAGCGTGCGCATGACTACACAGTCTGGCAGGAGCCGTTCGTGACCCTGCGTTTGCCGAAACTTTTCAACCTGCGCGCCGATCCCTTCGAGCGTGCCGATCATGAGGCCATTGACTATCCGCGTTGGCGGTTGGAGCGCGCCTTCCTGCTCGTACCGGCGCAGCAATACGTCGGGAAATTCCTGGCCACATTCAAGGAATTCCCGCCGAGCCAAACAGTCGGCAGCTTCAGTCTCGATCGGGTACTCAAGATGCTTCAGGCGCCACCACAGGGTACCAACTAACGCTGCACATTGCGACATTGAATCATTGTTCTGGGCCGCATCCGTTGCTAACGGGTGCGGCCTCAGCTTAACGCGAACACGATGCGGAGCAAGCACACACAAGACCAAGAAGCGAAAGCAGCTCCAGGGTCCGCTGCCTGGCGGCACGCCGAACTGGGCGCCATCTTGTGGCCCGCCCTGTTGCTCATCGTCTCCGGCACCGCCGCACTGATCTATCAGGTGCTCTGGATTAAGCAGCTGACGTTGATCGTTGGTGTTGACGTGTATGCTGTCACCACCGGCGTAAGCGCCTTTTTTGCCGGACTCGCCCTGGGCGGACTGTTGTTCGGACGTGTGGCGGACCGGGCACAAAGGCCGCTGCGTTTGTATGCGGTTCTGGAGATCGGGGTCGCCCTGATCGGTGTCATGATAACCATCGCGCTCGCGCATACGGCACATCTTTTTGCGACGCTGGAAGAGAAGAGCGCTATTCTCGCCTGGGGGCTGGTTTTTCTGATGGTCGGCGCGGGGCCATTCCTGATGGGTGGCACGCTGCCGGCGATGATTCGCTCACTCCGCCTCACATCAGATCGTATCGCCGCCGGGGGCGGATGGATGTATGCCGCAAACACCTTCGGCGCGATCATCGGTGCACTGGTTTCCTCTTTCTTTTTTATCCCGACACTCGGAATTCAGGGCTCGGCGCTGACCTCCGCGAGTATGGGTGTGATCGCCGCTGCGGGTGGGTTTTGGCTTGATCGTTCCGCGCCAAGTCACACCAGAGTCGAAAAGGAGTCAAATCCTGCATCCATGGCAAAATCGGCCTCGGCTGCCGTTCTTTTTTATGCCATCGCGGGTAGTTTGGCGCTGGGGTATGAAGTAGTCTGGTCGCAATCGGTTGTGCAGTTCATGAGTACACGAAGTTTCGCGTTCTCCGTGATGTTGGCGACCTACCTCGCTGGCCTGGCCCTCGGGGCGGCCTTATTCGCCCGCCGGGCAGACCGTGTACGCGACCCCTGGGGCATGTTCGGACTTCTTATCGCGGCTGCCGGGCTGGTTGCCGTGCTCGAGGTTGCCCTGCTCGGGCGCTGGTTGCCCGCACTGCAAACCATAGGCGAGCATGCGGCATTCTCGCTGACCGCAAGCCGGTCGTTCGCCATGTGCGCCCGTTTCAGCATTGCGGCCATGTATATCGTCCTTGTTCCCACCATGCTACTTGGCGCCGCATTCCCGGCTGCGATGAAGCTGATTGTCGATTCCGGCCACGTCGGCCGCGATGTTGGCAGAGTCATAGCATTGAACACGTTGGGCGGAATTGCCGGCACAGTGGTCACGGGCTTCCTGCTTGTGCCACGATTTGGGCTCGTAAAGACCTTGGCACTGCTCGCTGTAACCGCTGCGATGCTCGGGCTTCTAGCTGCAATGCGGAGTGCTTCCGATTTTCGCTTCGCCCGGTGGGGCACAATCGTCATCGCCGTCCTGGCGGTAGCCGCTTCCGTAATGACGCCATTCGACAGGATGGCGAATCTTCTGGCCAACGCGCGCGGCGGCACTATGGTCTTCTACGAAGAGGGGAAGGGCGGGACGGTAGCGGTTCTCGAACAGACGGCCGGCCAGAAACGGTTTCGCCGTTTGTACATTCAGGGGGTATCCAATTCCGGTGATGCTGTGCCCTCGCTTCGCTATATGCGCCTTCAGGCCCTTCTGCCGCTGATTATCCATGGCGGCGAGCCGAGAGCGGCGCTGGTCATCGGACTCGGGACTGGGATAACCTCGGGCGCCTTGATGAGCTTCCCCGGACTAGAACAGCGCGTTGTTGTCGAACTCCTGCCTGAGGTCCTGCGTGCGGCGGCTCATTTTCATGGCAATTTCGGTGCAGCGGCTGATCCCCGGTTGGACATCCGTTTGCGTGATGGCCGGCGCGAGCTGTTGAGCAATGATCAGACGTACGATGTCATTACGCTTGAACCGCCGCCACCCTCGGCAGCGAGTGTCGTGAATCTCTATTCTGTCGACTTCTACAAACTGGCGCGCGCCCGGCTGCGGCCGGGAGGCATCGTGGCCCAGTGGCTGCCGCTGCCAACCCAGAATGACGAGGACACCCGGTCACTGGTGCGCAGTTTTCTCGACGTCTATCAGCATGTTTCTCTCTGGACGACGGAGCTTCACGAGATGCTTCTTGTCGGATCGCTTGCGCCCGTTGATCTTTATGTGCCAAGAATCATCGAACGATTCACCCAGCCAGACGTTGCTTCCGCTTTGCGCGAAGTCGGCATTTCTTCGCCTGCAGCACTGATGGCACTCTGGATTACAGACCGTGCCGGCCTGGAAAGGTATATTGGCGACGCACTGCCCGTTACCGACGATCAGCCCCGGATTGAGTATGCAGATTGGGTTCGTAACGATGAAATTCAGCGAGTGCTGCCCAAACTGATCGTGCTGCGCACCGATCCGCCATTACGCGGCGCGGACTCCGCATTCCTGAAGGCGATTGCGACGGAACGCCAGCGTCTGCTCCTTTTTTATCAGGCCGCGCTCAACGCCCAATCCGGCTATCCGGAGCTCTGGGCGCACGACATGCAACTCGTACGCGACGGCGACAGCGAGAACGCCTACTACCAATGGTTCGCTGGTAAGAGCAAATGAAGGATTCTCCATGAGAACAATGCCCGCAACACTCATAGCTGAACACCGTCCAATGCACATAAGGTTTTTATTGAATCAAAAGGTTAACCACCGAAGGGATCGCCACGGCGAAGCATCCAAAGACGGGAAAGCTTTTCACCGAGATGGTCCATCAACCGATGCTCGAACTGCTCGCCTATCTTCGCGCAAACGGGTTCAAGACTTTTATCGTTTCAGGCGGCAGCATCGAGTTCATGAGGCCTTGGACAGAGAAGGTTTATGGCATTCCGCCCGAGCAGGTCATCGGCAGCGGTATCAAGACGAAGTTCGAGTTGCGCGACGGCACGCCCGTGCTCGTGCGACTGCCGGAGATCAACTTCATCGATGACAAAGCCGGAAAGCCGGTCGGCATTAATTCGCATATCGGCCGCGGTCCCACTGCAGCATTCGGCAATTGCGACGGCGATCTGCAGATGCTCCAATGGGCCTGCCTGGCCAATGGTCCGCGCTTCTGCCTCTACCTTCATCACTCCGATGCCGAGCGGGAATGGGCCTAAGACAGGGAATCCTCTATCGGGCGGCTCGACAAAGGGCTAGACGAGGCTAGATCCAAAGGATGGACAATAGTGGACATGAAGAAGGACTGGAAGGTCATCATCACAGTCGAGAAGAGGTAAGAACAGAGACACTCTCAGCCACAAAGGGTGACAATCGCTTCCAGCGTACTGTGATGAGCCAAGGCGCTCCGTTCAGCTTACCATCTTCATGGCTGGTGGACATTTCAAAAGCTTACGGCAACGTTCTCAGAGAAGACAGGCAGAAATAAAAAAAGGCTTAAACGCCTGGTGGTTTTATGCAGAGAAAAATGACAACTCATGAAGATTTACAAAGACTCGTTACCTGGTTCGAACCTCCTATCGTCAGCTCAACGAAATGAAAAGGTTTCAGAAGGTTGCAATTGCAGCTCTTCTTTCAGTGATTTCATAATCTTAGCAGAACGAGAGGCTCAGAAATCAAGCCGCGGGAACCAGTAATCCTGGTAGTTCTGACATTTTATCCTGAGACGGCACTTTTCGCATACCCGGAGATACTTGAAGCATTCCTCATGCAGACACCATATCTTTTCAGTATCCTTTCCCTTATGCTCCACAGTGCCTCCGGCAGGTAGCTTCATGGTTATTAGTGTACCTGAATGTACTTCAGCGGTAAAGATGTCAAAGACTCTGCGGGTCAGGCCTGCTTCAGTGCAGAGCAGAAGCCAGCCATCCGATACTGCCTCATTATCTCGTGGAACACAACACAGAACGGGCAGGGGAAGCGAAAACACCTTTCCGTGCCATTTCCCTCTGCCGCAACTATCGTATACAATAGCATTCAGCAGGTTAAGCTATCTGACGGTGAGGGAGGATTCCGATGGAAACAATACTGAACGAGACCGAGGTCCGCATCCTCGGATGTCTTATCGAAAAAGAGATGACCACGCCGGATCTCTATCCCCTTTCCCTGAATGCCCTGATCAATGCCTGCAATCAGAAATCAAACCGCAGCCCGGTCACTGCCTTTGATGAAGCGATTGTGCAAAGAGGCCTCGACAGCCTGCAGGCGAAAGGTTTGGCGCAGGTGACTCATGCCGCGGCAAGCCGCGTGCCGAAGCATCTCCATACGTTGCTGGACAAGTTCGACCTGTCCGGTCAGGAACTGGCCGTACTCTGCGAGCTCATGCTGAGGGGGCCGCAGACCCTGGGAGAGCTTCGTGCCCATGCCGAAAGGATCTCTCCTATCGGGGGCATCGAAACGGTCGACCGGATACTGCAGTCACTGATGGACCAGGTCCCGTCTCTCGTGGTGCGGCTGGAACGCGAGCGAGGTAGAAAAGAACGAAGGTATATGCACCTGCTGTCGGGTGAACCACTTGCAGGGCATAGGGAACCCCCTGATGCTTCCGGAGAAGACCTGCCGGACGCCGCTGCAGCCGAAGAGCGGATCGCGCGGCTTGAGGAAGAACTCCGGCAGGTACGCCAAGAGCTGGAAGAGCTAAAAAAGCTTGTTTCGGAGTTCCGGCCCCTGCCCTGAAATCTGCATTTTCGGCATTTACCGTTTCAGTGCTCTTCTTACCACTTTGCCGGCGACAGTTTCCCTTGATGAGAGTGCTCCATAGGGACAAACCTCGATACAGCAGTAGCAGCGTATGCATTTGTCATAGTCGAACCTGAGCCCCTGCATCTCCGGTTCAATCGCCGTTGCCGGACAGTAGCGCCAGCATTCCCCGCAGTGCCTGCAGAGCGAGGTCCGGCAGACCGGCCTCTGCACAAGGTGCCTCCGCATGAAACCCTGCAGCCCCTTCGGACCAAACACCAGGGGGGCCATGGCCGGAAAATGCATATCCCGCACCGCGGGAAGCTCTCCGTCAATCGCAATATTTCCCGGCATAAGTCCCATCTTTGCTGCCAGCCGGTTCGTCAGCAGTTCATCCTCCTTTATGCTGAGCATCCTGCAGACCGCGGCATCGACCGCAAAGGCGTCCTTCGCAGCCATGACAACTCCCAGTTCCCGCGGCACGCCGCCCTTTCCCGGTCCCTGTCCCTCCATCGCAAGGACACCGTCAAGGACCGTTATAGCGGGTCTCATGACTGCGCATATCCTGACCAGAAGCTCGGCAAATCTCTCCCGGTCAATGCCTGTCCTGAGATGCCACTCGGGCTTGCGCAGGCCGACAATACAGCCGAACATGTTTTTGACGCCAAGGGTGAGCAGCATCTGGGTGTGGGTCTTCAGTTTTGGCAGGTTGATGATCACGTCGGCATCCATGGCATCTGCAGCTATCTCTATCCTGTTGAACGGAGGGCCGATGTCGACCATGTGGGAATCCTGAAACGGCCTGCAATCCACCGGGATATCCCTCAGGGCACGGTCGATGCCGCCTTCGCGCATTACCCGCTCGAAGGTCCCCATAGCAGGGCTGTCGGATACCTGCGGAAGGGCACCCTTTTCATGGACATACTCCACTGCCGCCCTGATGACCAGGGGGTGGGTGATCATTGCCCTCTCAGGGCGTGCGGGAGCGAGGAAATTCGGCTTTATGAGAACACGGCTCTGCTGCTGTATCCGCCCCTGATCGAGTAAGCTCAGGAGCCCAAACATTACCTGCTTCAGTTCTTCATACGCATAGGATACGCTTCGGACATAAACCCTGGATTCTGCTGTTAGCTTCGCCACCGCTCCGCAACCGGCATCAGACGGTCCCGACCGCGACCTTGATGGGAAGACGAACAATGAATGTCGTGCCCTTGCCTTCTTGGCTCTCAACGTCAATCCTTCCACCGTGGTCCTGGATGATACGGTAGCTGATCGAGAGACCGAGGCCCGTACCGCTGTCCTTCTTGGTAGAGAAGAACGGTTCGAATATGCGCTGTCTGAACTCAGGTGGTATGCCCTGACCGGTATCGGCAATACTCACGAAAATAAAGTCGCCGACCATCGCGGTTTTTATCTTGAGGATCCCTCCATGGGGCATAGCCTGGACAGCATTCGTAATGATATTCAGGAATACCTGTTTCAGCTGGTCAACGTCACCGATGGTTATGGGGACATCTTCGTATTCCTCCGATATCTTGACCTTGGACATCCGTGCCTGTGAAGAAGACAAGACAACGACATCCCTGAGCACGTCGTTGGTCTTCACCTCGGTAAGCTGAAGCGGTTTCTTCCGGGCAAACCCGAGCAGCTGCCTTACGATTTCGCGTGCGCGGAGTGCCTCTTTTTCTATAATGTCAAGGCTGTTTCTGATCATTTCCTTGTCATCATCTTCCCTCGCGAGCTCAGTGAATCCGATGATGCTGGTAAGCGGGTTGTTGATCTCATGCGCCACATTGGAAGCAAGCTCTCCTATCGCAGCGAGCTTCGCCGACTGTATCAGTTGTTCCTGTGTCTTCCGCAGCTCTTCCATCTTTTCCTGCAGGTTGCGATAGAGTTCTGCGTTCTCCATGGCAACCGCCATATGGTTTGCGAGGATGATCAGGATCTTTGCGTCCTCTTCACCGAAGTCTCCTTCCTTGTTAGAGACACGGAGCACGCCCAGCATCTTCTCTTTGGTGAGAAGCCATGCAGCCATCATATTTTTTTCCCTCTGCGGGTCAGGGACAAGGAATTCGTAATTGCCCGCGTTCGCATACTCATTGATCACGATCGGCAGCCCGCCGGAGACCTGGTACAGCTCGACCATCTTCTCAAGGGAATAGTGCATGGTATCCCGATAGTCCTCCGGCAGGGTAAAAGCTGCCGTACTGGGAACGAAGGCTTTCCGGACATCGTCATAAAGGAACAGGATCACCTGCTTCACCTTGAGGATATCGGCGATACTCAGGCAGGTATCCTGAAACGCCTGATCCATCTCAACGATATCGTAAAAATCAAGCGTAACCTTATAAAGGCCGGACAGCTGATCGATATAGCGGTTCGTCTTGTCATGTTCTGCCTGAAGGGCGGTGCTCATGGCATTAAAGCTTTCCGCTACTTCGCCGAATTCGGTATCATCATGATACTCCGTCTTATACCCGAGTTTTCCTGCTGCTAGCATGCGGGCGGCGTTCACCAGCTCAATGACCGGACGGGTGATCTGCCGGGTAAGGATCACCGCAATGCCAAGGGCAAGCATAAATGACCCGACGAGGGTAATGATAAGGATGATCCGGGTCTGGTTGATTGCCCTGACTGCTTCGATGGTCCGCCGCCTCAGTACATTGTCAGCGATCGCTGCCATTTCCTGCGTCCGCCCGAGGAGTGAGTCGCCGATGCTGACTGCAACCATCTTAAGACGTTCGATCCTCTGTTCATTGGCCGTACTGGTGACCAGATAACTGATTGCTTCCTTGTATTGCTCCACCATTTCATTGACCTTAACCAGTCTGTCCGTCATTTCCTCGTTGTGATGACAGCTTAGGCAATTCTTGACCGATGCGTCCATGGCAGAGACGTTATCCACAATAGCATCCAGTTCCTTGCCAAAAATGGTACCAGTAGCATAAAGGTTGGACTGAACGGTCTGGATGTTAATCACAAAGTTCTGTCTGATGATCTCAATCCTGTGCAAGGTGATGACCGACTCAAGGTCGCCGGTTATCCGGTAGGTATAGAGCATGGTAATGCCCGCTCCCAGGGAAAAAAGCAGAAAGAGCAGAGATAGAGAATATATCAGCCGTTTTCTCATTTATATTTATATGTCTTCACGGTTATTCCTGCTTTACGGGCCACATCATAGAAGGATGCAAAGTCTTTCTTCTTGGCCTCAATAAATTTTTGGGCCTCGAGCTTTTTGAGGACCGTTATCCCTTCGGGGTCCTTCTCCATGTTAAAAAGGGCAGCCTTTATCCGTGACAGAAGGGTCTCGGGAATGTCCTTTCTCAAAAAGAGTGTGGTATCGGGAAATTCCTGCGATCTGGCAATGATCATAAGCTCTTCCTTTATGGTCGAGTCCTTCGCGACCAGCAACTGATAAATCTTGCTTTTTACGGTCCCGACATCAGCCCTGCCGTCGAGAACGGCATAGATCGTCGAACCATGACTGCCGGTAAATGAAACCTCCATAAAGTATGATTCCGGGTCAGACACACCGAACTCCTTGAGATAGGAAAGCGCGTAAAGATATCCGGTAACCGTGGCACGGTCTACAAAAGTTATACGTTTGCCTTTCATGCCTTCAACATCATGGATGCCGCTGTTATTTCGCACAAAGATATAACTCTGTACCGTTGACGATCCGTCCAGATTTACCGCCCTGGCGACCGGCACGGCGTCAATTTTTTCCATGGCGAGCACCCCGGTGAAAACGCCGAAGAATGCTCCATCCATCTTCCGCGAGACGAACCTGTCCATCACATCACCATACCTGCTGAGAATGGTAAACCGCACCGGTGTTTCGATCTTCTTTGAGAGATAGGCTGCAAGCGGCCGGTACCGATCCATCTGATTGAAAATATTTTCCTCAGGGATCAGTCCGATAAGGATCTCGTTCTCGCAATGTGCCTTTACCGGCCATACCATAAGAACGGTTACGGCAAAGAGAAGCGTTATGCCGTAACGCATCTTCATTTTATGAGCCTCGTCGCCTCGGTTACCAGTTCCATCGAGAGTTTCATGCCAAGGGCAGTAGCCTCCTTCATGTTGAAGATAAGCTCTATATTACTCGCTGCTTCGGATCTGATCTTGTCGGGCGGAACACCGTCAAGGATCTTCTGCACCTTTTCCGCGATCTTTTCCCCCTGCGAGTTCGGACTTGCAGCCAGCGAAACGATCGCATGTCCGTCCGTACAGAGGAAAAATGATGCATAGGGTATTTTCTTCTCCCTTGCGTATTCGATAATCTGGCCCATGGCCATATGTGCTACGGAGCTACCGGTAAGAAGGACTGCATCCATCTTCCTGCCTGCTAGCTTTGCTTCTGCATCCTGGTACCGCTTGAGGTTGATACCGTCGATTTTCATCCCGTACTGAGTTGCAAGTTTAGTTAATTCGCTGAACTGATAAACAGAGTCCTCCTCATGCGAGCTGTAGACAACGCCAAGGGTGTTGATCTGATTCAATGAGCGGAGATAGCGCAACAGGCTGGATATGGAGAGTCTTACATAAACGCCCGTGCTATTGCGCTTTTTCACTTCCGGCACGAGCGGTTCATAAACAGCGGCATACACCAGCGGAATCTTTGTCCTCTCCTTGACTACGGCAATGGCAGCAGGAGCTCCATAGGCCACGATCGCGTCAACATCCATGGCGATAAGCTTCCGCGCAGCGTTGCTCAGAGAGATGTCATCGGGGTACGGCTTTTGCAGAATGACCTCGGTCTTTGACAGAGGTCCACTCTGTCCGAGTC
The DNA here is from genome assembly GCA_003252075.1 of Nitrospirota bacterium. Lineage (GTDB taxonomy): Bacteria > Nitrospirota > Thermodesulfovibrionia > Thermodesulfovibrionales > UBA6898 > UBA6898. The sequence continues at coordinate 8,703 of QKDO01000057.1, read as the reverse complement.
TGGCCATGAAGGCGTTATGGAGGTCCTGATAATAGGGAATATCACCGGTCATGATCACCCCTATGGTGTTCTCAGCTGCCAGACCCTGCACCGGCAATGAGATCAGAACAACCAACAGCGTGACAACAATAACAGCTAATCCCCCCGGACGTAACGACATTCTTACCTCTATCTATTTGTTTTACATATATTGTTTTATATATAGCAGTTTTATATATTCTTGTAAACAAGAGATTTCCGATCAGTTGTTGATCTTAGGGGTTCGCCTTCACAGAGAGGCATAGCGTTCTCCGCAGACGAAAAACCCTGGGCGGGGCAGCAGGCCGTAGACCGCGATGGCTTGCAGAAAGCCTGTTGAGGCGGGGCCGGGAAGAAGCAATAGCGGATAACGATGCTCACGCACCTCCCCATTGCCCGTGAGCCAAAGACTCATTTCGCCCTATACCGTCGGACCTGATATGCAACAGCCTCCGGGGCACGCGATGTTACCACTTTTTTGCAGGCAGCCATCCATAGTATAATGATGCATCCCGCATTAACAGGAGGAAGCCATGAAGATTGAACTTGAGGGAACCTTGTTGAAGATGACGCCCGAGACTGCCCGGGAGAAGGAAGAACTGAACCAACTTTGGACCATCATTATTGATTGTGTAAAAGATAACAAGAAGCTGGTGCCGGTCGGACAGTACATCCCGGGCATGAAGGAAGTCGCAACCTTCAATATCGAGTAGTTGTTTGGCCTGCTTCCGGTGAAAGGAAAACGGGTTTCGCTGACAGCCTATGCCGGCTACCGGGGCGATGAGGAACCCCGCTCCCTTATGCTTGAAGGCAGAAGAATAACGGTAACCAGGATTGAAGAGCGGTGGGTAGCGCAGGACGCTGACGGCGGAAACCGGATACGTTGCTTCCGGGTAATGGGAAGTGATGGACAGAGGCATCTGCTCTGCTGTCGCGAGACGACAAACGACTGGTATCTGGAGTGACCGACAGCGAACGAAAAGCATGGGCGATATCTTTTCTGACAGAATCTCAGACGTACCAAGATCCTTTATCAGAGAGATACTGAAGCTCACCCTGGACAAATCGGTCATCTCCTTTGCAGGAGGCCTTCCCAACCGCGATCTGTTTCCGGTGCAGGAGATCAAGGACGCAACAGACAGGCTGCTGGAAGAAGCAGGAAAAGATATCCTCCAGTACAGCGCATCTGAAGGATACCTCGGGCTCAGGGAATGGATCGCTGACCGCTACCGATCAAAAAACGTCATCGTGCATCCCGACAATATTCTCATTACCAACGGGTCACAGCAGGGTATGGACCTTCTCGGCAAGACTCTTCTCAATGACAACGACGACATTGTCATTGAGGAACCGGGGTATCTGGGCGCTATCCAGGCCTTTTCCCTTTACCGGTCCTCTTTTCACCCCGTACCCGTGAGCGAAGAAGGCATTGATCTTGATGCGTTTCACAACACCGTAACCAGGCATTCCATAAAACTTTTCTACTGCGTTCCGAACTTTCAGAACCCTTCCGGAATAAGCTATAGCGAGGAAAATCGCCAGACCATAGCTCAGATGCTCAAAGGCAGGAGTACCATTCTTATGGAGGACGACCCCTACGGGGAGCTTCGGTTCCTGGGCAAAGAAAAGTCCTCCTTTTACCAGCTCATGCCGGAATACACCTTACTGCTTGGTTCCTTTTCAAAAATAGTTGCGCCTTCCTTTCGCATAGGGTGGATCGTTGCACATGACAAGATCATGGAGAAACTGGTGATCGCAAAACAGGCGTCAGACCTCCACACCAATTATTTCTGCCAGAGGATCATTGACCGGTATCTTCGGGATAATGACATTGACAAGCATATCCGCAAGATACGGGAGGCATATGGCAGGCAGCGGGATGCCATGGTGACGGCAATCCAGGATTATTTCCCCGCTGAAGTCCTCTCTACCCGTCCGGAAGGAGGCATGTTCCTCTGGATCACCCTGCCGAAAGGCCTTTCAGCCATGAACGTCTTCACGGCAGCGATCACACAGAAGGTCGCCTTCGTCCCAGGCGACCCTTTTTATGTGAACAAGAAAGATGTCAATACCCTGCGACTGAATTATTCGAGCGTCGATGAGGAGACCATCAGGACAGGGATACACCGGCTCGGAAACGTGCTTAAGTCCCTGATCATGAAAAAATAGGTTATAGTATCGGGAACTCTTTGCTTGAGATGATTGAACGTATCATGTCATGACAACCCCGAACCAAAGGATTGCTCTGCCGCACGTTCGTACCCGTCCTTGACAAGGGCTTTTATTTGCCCTAGCATATGATTAAAGAATATTGGATGATGTCTATTGTGATCGAAGGCGATAGATCATTTGGCAGGATAGTTCGTTGGGTTTCGTAACGGCAATCGAATTGCTTTGTATGGTGAAGGGAGAGAAAAGGTGAGATCGCTCAAGCCCGCGTTGATCGTTATTGCACTGGCGGTATCCCTGTTGCTAATCAACACGGCATTCGCAGACCGCTATTATAAGGGCGGCGGGGGTCATTCCCATGGCTACTATCGGGGCGGAGGATATTACGGCAGCTACTACCGGGGTGGAACGAGCATAGCGATCGGCTGGCCATGGTGGGGTCCATCGTGGTACTACCCGTCCTATTATCCTTATTATTCCTATCCGTATTACTACCCCTACTCCTATGCCCCCGTAGTCACCGTGCCGACATCGCCGCCCGAGTATATCGAAAAATCCGAACCAGCGGAAGATTCAACGCCGTCGGGTGTCTGGTATTACTGCCCCGAATCAAAGACGTATTATCCTTATGTCATGGAATGCCCGGGCGGCTGGCAGACAGTGCCGGCACAGCCTTCGCCCGAGTCAAGGAGGTAGTACCATGCGTCGCTTGATCATCTTTTCCCTGTTCATTCTCATAGCTTCACTCTCTGCGTGCGCAACACTTCCGACGGGACCGAGCGTCATGTCCCTCCCGGGAACAGGCAAGAGCTTTGAACAGTTCCGCGCAGACGATGCAGTCTGCCGTCAGTTCGCCTTCGAGCAGGTGGGAGGTGTTAGCGGTCAACAGGCTGCTCAAAACGCGGCGGTCACCAGTGCCGCTGTAGGCACAGTCCTGGGAGCTGCTGCAGGCGCGGCCATTGGCAGCGCCTCCGGCGATATGGGCGCAGGAGCAGCCATCGGTGCTGGCAGCGGACTACTCCTCGGGAGCGCAGCCGGTTCGGGCTATGCGTCCAGCTCGTACTATGAGAATCAGCATCGCTACGACAATGCATACATACAGTGCATGTATGCTAAGGGGAACCGGGTACCTGTGTACGGCCAGTTCACGGAGCCGGCGCCTCCTGCTCCGTCCCAATGGGATTCCCGGCCTCCTGCCGACTACCCTCCCCCGCCGGCACCACCGAGGTATTGATCGGGTAATGATTCGCCCGTAGTCTTTACTGACTGTCGAAAGAGGGACGGTAACAGCGTAGCACGCGTCCCTGCGAAGTCCGGCCAAGGCGCATGCGCTGCCTTCACTGTGGGATCACACAAAAATCTGTTCCCTTATGGCACATGTGCAGCCAGTTCTCGGATCGTCCGTACCCGTTCCACAACAGGGGGATGGGAATAATAGACCGCAGCATACAAGGGATGGGGATGAAGGTTCGAAAGGTTGTCTTTGGAGAGTTTGATAAGTGACGTTGCGAGAGCTTCGGGCACCGGCGCAAGGCCAACGGCAAACCTGTCTGCCTCACGCTCATGCCGGCGCGAAAGCGCACTGAACAGGGGTGTGGCGGGAAAAGAGAAGATGCTGAAGACAAAAGCGAGAATGGCCAGCTCGGCAAAAAAATTGCCCGGCAATCCAAAAGTTTCAGCCAGCATGCCGCTCTTGAGCACCCGGAAGGCAACATAGGCCCCTGCAAGGGAAAGTGCTTCAAAGATTATGATCATCTTGAGTACATGCTTCTTCTTCCAGTGGCCGGTCTCATGTGCAAGCACCGCAAGCACCTCGTTCTCGTCCATCTTGTTGATCAGCGTGTCATAAAGGACAATCCGCTTCGTTCTTCCGATCCCGGTGAAATAGGCGTTCGTGTGATGGCTGCGTCTTGACGCATCAATTGTGAAGACCCTACTGACCCTGATCCCGGTGCGCTGCATCATGGCCGTTATCTTTCTTTCCAGATCGTGACTTTCAAGGGGCGTGAACTTATTGAAGAGCGGTTCGATCACATAGGGCGAGATATACATCATGAAGATGCTGAACAGGAAGAAAAATCCCCACGCGAAAAGCCACCAGAGGTTCGGGCTTTTCTGAACGATCCACAAACCACAGGCCAGAGCAATGATCATCAGCACACTGGAGATAAGGGTGGATTTTACGAAATCGGTAAGCCAGAGCTTCGGCGTCATGGTGTTGAAGCCATACGTGTTCTCTATCTTGAAGGTGCTGTACAGACTGAAGGGAACGGACAGCAGGGAGCTTGCGTAGCTCAGGAACAGGAAAAAGCACGTCCCTTGGAGGATGAAAGAGCCTGTGAGTGAAGATACCCATGAAGTATACCACCCCAGCAGCCCGCCGAAGAGAAAAAGCAGGGTCACGATGCTGCTGAAGAGCGATTCGACCAGGGAAAAGCTATTGCGCTCAAGGGTATATGCAATAGTCCTTTTGAGGACCGCTTCGTCAATAAAGCCCTCAAATCCCTCAGGTATCTTTGTGCCGTACTTCTTCATGTGACCGATATTGATGATGTCAAGCCAGTACTGAAGAAATAGGGTTGAAACATAAACAATCAGGATGATCAGCATGTCGTGCTCATGGCGCTGGTATCAGCGTCGTTATTATACCATTAGGAAAGGGCCGTCAGGAAACCTCTGCAGTGCCCTTCCGGACGGCAGGGCACTGCAGGGATACGGCATATGTGCGCTAAGCTGCTGCGGCAGATGAAGCTTCCTGGATTACTTTTGCAACAGCCTGGCCAAATGCGTCAATCGGTGTCACCGTGATGGTTTTGCCGCCAAGAGAGATGGAAAAGCGCTCAGCTGACTGGAAACTTACGTATACGTCCCTCAGCTTGTCCGAGAGGATCTGCACCTTCTGGGCGGACAGGCCATGTTCCTGCATGAACGACTTCAGGTTATGCTCCTTGCCGCCGTTGAACCACGCAACGCCGAAAGCGCTGGGCGGCTTGCCAACGAATACATAGACAGCATCGTCCGTTGGTATCATCTCGAACTTCTCGTTCACCCGTTGGAAGAAAGGTTCTACCATCGCCCGGTGTTTTTGAATGCGCTGATATGCAGCGCTCGACTGATCAAGCGCCGGATATGTCTGATCTTTACCCATTAATTTATTAAAAAAACCCATAAATACTATCCTCCTTCCGTTCAAATGAAAATGCTGTGGCACGACACAGAAGGGGATGGGGGTGATAGACCGGAGTAGACCGGAACCCCTGCTGACTGATACACGCCGGCATCAGCATAACCCTGTTCCGTTGACCAGGCCAGGCATAGCTCCGCTGCAGATACAACGGTTGCTGTGCATTTAATGAGTTTATGTCCTATTTCAGGGGAAAGCCGCACCACTGCATGCTTTTTAATAACCAGAACAGCATCGCAAGAAGGCGCTGACCCAGCATCTTCAGGTGGGAAAAAACCTTTAAGAACCGCTTCAAAAAAAAATATGCTGAAATTTCTGAACCCAGACCCTTCCTGTCCGGCAGGATAACCAGCAGAGGCGGAAGGTGCGCAGGCATAAGAAAGCGGAGAAATGGCGTACACCAGGAAGCAGGAAAGAAGCGTGCTGTTAAATAAACTGTATCGTATCCTCATTCCATCCCCTTACGTGCGGCATATGCAACATCGTTATACAGAGAACTCCCATCCGTGCCGGAAATAATAAGGTTATAGCTGTTTGGACAATATTATTATAGCATAATTTCCCGGCTGCGGCAGACCGGCAGGTGGGAGCCGTCGGCTACAGCTTCAGGACCCTGCTCAAAAATGCACGCGTGCGCTCGGTCCGGGGGCTCCTGAATATCGTCTCCGGCGGCCCAATCTCGACGATTTCCCCGCGGTCAAAGACCACCACGCGGTCTGCGATCTCCCTCGCAAAGCCCATCTCATGCGTGACAATGACGGTTGTCATACCGTCATTCACCAGGTCCCTGATGACCGAGAGCACTTCGCCGACCATCTCCGGATCGAGCGACGAAGTCGGTTCGTCGAACAGCATGACCCGCGGCCTCATCGCCAAGGCACGTGCTATAGCTACACGCTGCTGCTCTCCTCCGGACAGCTGATCAGGATAGCTATTCACCTTCGCTTCAAGGTTTACCCGCTTCAGGAGCGATCGGGCGCGCTCTGCTGCCTGCTCTCTGCTCTCGCCGAGCACCTGCACGGGCGCCTCGGTAATGTTGTCCAGGACGCTCATATGCGGAAAGAGATTGAACTGCTGAAATACCATCCCGACCTTCAGGCGAACCTGTCTGATCGCTTCCCGGTCAGCCCCGGTCGGCCTGGCACGATTCACCGAGTGCAGCGCCGTGCCGTCGACCTCGACCTCCCCGCGCTGGAACTGTTCAAGGCCGTTGATGCACCGGAGGAAGGTGCTCTTGCCGCTCCCCGACGGCCCGATACAGACAACCGCCTCTGCCGAGGCGACATCGAGGTCGATCCCGCCGAAGAGCTGCTGCCCGCCGAATGCCTTATGGAGATTGCGGATCCGGATCACCGACGTTTCCCCTTCAGGTGCTCCTCCAGCCTCCGTGCAAGGAGCGAGAGGGGATAGCTCATGATGAAGTAGAGCACGGCAACGATCAGGCCGAGTTCGAAGAACCGCAGTGTCGAGGCAGCAAGGATCGTATAGGTCTTCGTCAGCTCCACCATGGCAATGATCGATACCAGCGAGGAATCCTTGAATAGTGCAATGAAGTCGTTCGTCACGCCAGGCAGTGCTATTCTGAATGCCTGTGGCAGTATGATCCTGCGCACGGCGGTGCCCCGCGTCATGCCGAGCGAGAACGCTGCCTCCATCTGTCCCCGGGGTATGGCACTGATACCCGCCCGGTACAACTCGGCCTCGTAGGCGGCATAGTTCATTCCCAGTCCGAGAAAAGCGGCCGCGAAGGGGCTCAGGGATATCCCGATATTCGGGAGACCATAATACAGGATATAGAGCTGGATGAGAAGCGGCGTGCCACGATAAATCTCGATATATGCCGTCGCAAGTCCGCTGAAGGGCGCTCTGCCGTAAAGCCGTGAAAGCGTGAGAAAGAGACCAAGGGCGATCGCAAACAGCATCGACGTCGCGGAGATGAAGAGCGTTATTCCAGCGCCTTTCAGGAGCAGAGGGAAAAACGTCTGCACCGGGGCCTTCCTGCTCTCTTCAAGGCCGCGGTAACCGGACGACTCCCCGGTATTCCTATAGAGTTTCTCCTGAGCCTCGTTCCAGAGATCCCACTTCTCGTATATCCTCTTCAGCTCACCCGAGATGAGGAGCTTTGCGAGAATCTCATTGATTGCCCGCTGAAGATCGGCGTCGCCCTTCCGCATTGCTATGCCGTAGAATCCCTCGCCGACCGGTCTTCCGGCGTATCTGAGCTTCGGGTTCGGCTTGCCGTAATAGGCAGCAATCGGGAGGTCAAGAAGAACGGCGTCGATCCTCCCGATCGCAAGGTCTTCGTAAGGCTCTACCTGGCCGGAATATATCTTCACATCAACGCCGCCGAGGCCCATCAGGATATCCTGCGCAACCGTGCCGGAAAGGGTCCCCGCCTTCAAACCGCGCAGATCCTCGACACCCTGTATCCGATCTTCGTCCTTTCTGACGACGAGCTGTTCCGTGTAGACATAGTACGGCACCGAGAACAGCACTTCCTGCTTTCGCTGCGGCGTGATCTCAATGCCGTTCATGGCGATATCGTAATCGCCCCGCTGCAGTCCCGGGATGAGACTGTCCCAGGCATTCTGCGCCTGTTTCGCCGTAACTCCAAGTTCACGGGCGATCGCGGCCGCAAGCTCGACTTCAAAGCCGATCAGCCTTTCCGGATCTTTCGGGTCCGGAAAGATATAGGGTGCGCCGCCCTCGGCATCGGACCCCCAGAGCAGATACCCGCGTTTCCGCATCTCCTCAAGTGCGCCGGGCTTTGACGCCGACGGCGCTGCCCAGTACAGAAGGACACATAACCCGAGCAGCAGAGAAGACATTCTCAGAAAACGTTCCATAGGGACCTTAACAGATACGGTATATCAAGAATGCACAGAGGGTCAATACGGACGCCTGCAACCGAATCTGCTATAATCGGGCAACCCCTGCAGGAGGTGATACATGCCGGCTGACAAGAAGAAGAAACTGCTGAAAACTGCGAAATCCCTGATGGAGGATGAGAACCTTGCAGAAGAGCTTGTCCGGAGCATAGAAGACCACCGGGGCCATCTCGGGTTTCTCCTGAGCACGCTCAGGAAGCGCCATCGCACCTTCTCGCCGTATGTGCTCAAGGGGATGTCGGTCTACCGGGAGCCGTCGGCCATCGACAGGAAGACAGCGGAACTCGCTGCAATAAGCGCGGCAACGGCGCTCCGGTGCGAACACTGCCTCGACGCCCATATGGCGCGGGCTGTCGAAGAGGGTGCAAGCCTGGATGAGATCCTCGATGTCATGCTCGTTTCAGCTGCCATCTGCGAGTCGTCCACCTTGTCGGTAGCACTCCG
>QKDO01000040.1 GCA_003252075.1 Nitrospirota bacterium | reverse complement strand
AAGAACCCGAAATAAAGCGTATTCCTGATTACAGCTTCCGGCAGCTTGCAGACAAGTATCAGGCATGGATAGAAGGTCGCCAGAACTCTGCAAAGGTCAAAGGATACATCATCGGGCAGCTTCTTTCTGCCTATGGTGATATGCATCTGAAACGGTTTAATACTGATGTAGTGGATCAACTTCAGACTGACCTGATAAACAAGGGTTACAAACCGGCAAGCAATAACAAGGTATTAAACATTCTGAAGCATATGTTCAATAAGGCCGTGGAATGGGAAATGGTGCCAGAATACGTTCTGAAACGTATCCGCAAGGTAAAACCACTCAAAGACGACGGGAAGCGGCTGCGGTATCTTTCCATTGAAGAAGCTCAGACGCTGATAAAAGCCTGTGATCCTCATCTAACCCCAATCGTCATTACAGCCCTGCACACTGGCATGAGAAGGGGTGAGATATTGAGCCTGCAATGGGAAAAGAACATTGACCTGAAGCATGGCTTCATCCTTCTGGACAAAACAAAGAATGGGGAACGCCGGGAAATCCCTATCAGTGACACGCTGAGAAGCGTTCTGCAAGGGTTACTCAGGCGAATTGATGTGCCGCACCTCTTTTATGATCCACAGACAGGGAAGCCCTTTAAGGATGTGAAGCGGTCTTTTCATACTGCATGCAAAAGGTCAGGGATAAGAGACTTTCACTTCCACGACCTACGGCATACGTTTGCATCACATATGGTGATGAATGGCGTTGATCTCTCCACCGTGTCAAAACTTTTAGGCCACAAATCCCTGAATATGACGCTGCGTTACAGCCATTTATCAAAGGGCCACCTGAATAATGCAGTGAACATTCTGGACAATACTTTACATGGCTCAAAAGCGATTAGCACAAAATTAGCACAATTAGGCGGTTAATGGTGAAAATGAGAACTGGTAAGTGCAGTAAGATGTCTGGAAAATCCCCTTATACTTCAGAGACTTTCCTTCCGGGAAGTATGGTAGGCCCGGGCGGTTTCGAACCGCCGACCTCTACCGTGTCAAGGTAGCGCTCTCCCCCTGAGCTACGAGCCTATGATCGAGGAATGATGCGAAGCGATATAGATTTAACCCAAAAAACAGGGTATTTGTCAAGGGAAAGGCTTCAGTCCCTGGGTACCTGAGGACCTGAAGTTTCAATCAAAAGACGGTTATATCGATAAATTCACCCTTCTCTATTCCATTCCTGTTCACCGGAACAACGAAGGTACCATCAGCTTTGACGAGGGTCCTGATCAGCCCTGATTTCCCAAGTATCGGCACAGCCCAGAGGCCGTCCTCCCTCTCCTCGATCATGGCCCGGATATGCTCCTCCCTCCCCGCAGCGGAAGAGATATTCTGCGAAAGTCGAGCACGAACAACTCCCTTCAGACGATAGGCGGGACGATCCTCCAGCCCGGACAGGAGGTTCAGAACCGGTCTCACGAAGATGCCAAAACAGACGCTCACTGCAGCAGGATGACCGGGCAGCCCAAAGATGGGAACCCCCTGTATGACACCTCCGATCATCGGTTTACCCGGCTTCAGGGAAAGGCCATGGAAAAGAATGCCCGGATTCCCGATATCATCGATAATCCTTGCGATCATATCCTTTGCCCCTACCGATGTGCCGCCTGACACGGCAATGGCGTCTGATTCCTTCAGGGCATCTTCAACCGCATTCCGTAGCACCCGGTAATCATCCCGGTAAATACCCATCTTCCGGGGGATGCCCCCCGCAGCCGAGACCATGCCGGCTATCACATACGAGTTGGTATCACGTATCTCTCCCATACCCGGGGTTCTTTCTGCGGGGACTATCTCGTCCCCTGTTGATATGATCGACACGACAGGCCGCTCAAAGACCCTGATCTCGCGAACACCGATACCGGCGCAAGCACCGATATCCTGCGGCCTGAGCCTGCTCCCCGCTTTCACTATCACCTCGCCTGTTGCCACGTCTTCGCCAGGCTGAACGACATTTTCACCCGGGGCAACCGGCTTCATCACCTCTATGAGCCTGTCGTCTATGACCTGCACGTGCTCGAACATGACCGCCGCATCAGCGTCCGCCGGCAGCATCCCGCCCGTAGGTATTTTGAAGGCTGTATGTTCAGCAGCAATGTCGGAGGCTTGTTCACCCATGAGTATTTCTCCGGTGAGGTTAAGATATGCAGGCATACTCTCTGTCGCACCAAAGGTCTCTTCGGCCCTGACAGCATAGCCGTCGACCGTTGAACGGGCAAATGCAGGAATATTCTCCGCAGCAAGGACGTCCTCGGCACATACCATGCCGAGCGATCGTTCAATATCCACTGCCACGGTTTTTGTCCTCCGGCAACCAATGGTTTCCAGCAAGAGAGCCAGTGCCTTCTCCGCTGTCATCACCCTGTCTCGGCCGAGCATATCTTTCATGCAGTTATTATAGATCTTTAGCGGATACTTTCTAAAGAAGAGTTTAGTGATATACCGTTACAAGCGTCTGATGCTGATACACGTCATCACGCACAGCAAAGGTGCGTATTTTCGCGAATCTTTCCGTTTCGTCATGAAGCAGATGACCGAGATCTCTTTCTGTACTGTCGGTGATGACAACTATCCCTATCTTTTCGGATTTGCCATCGCCTGCATAATACGGGGGATTCCGGTATGTCCAGGTAAACCTGAGTGGCGAGGTATCGAGGTCTCCAGGTATGGGATATTCCGTTTCGCTATACTGGTACCTGACCGGAACACAAAGAAAAAGGTCGAGGAGGGGAACAGACACTGAAGGGTTCATGACACAGGTACCGGGAAGCGGCGTTATGACCTCGACTCCGGAAATATCAAGAGAATTCAGATACCCGGCAGCATCCCTGATATTTTCGGCGCTTGTGCTCTGCTGAAACGGTAAAAAAGCAGTATATGCAAGGACAAAAGAACATGCAGCAGTTGATAGGGCAACAAATCCCGGATTCAGGATCCTCGTTATATGTATTAACCCATACGATGCCATGAGACAGAGCATGGGGAATATCATGATGAGATACCGTATCCGGCGTATCTGAAGTACAAGCGCAAGCAGAACGACCCAAACGATAATGGCATAGGTGTAATCCTTCTTCCTGAAGGCAACGGCAACGGAAGCTGCCGCAAGGAGCGTAATGACCGGATGTACCTGAAAGAAATAGGTCGCCAGGAAGCTTTCTCCCCATCTCCGGAGACCGGGTCTCTGAAAGGTGAGCAGCAGGTGGATCTGTTTCATCATGACATCATGATTGAATGCAATGACAAGAGAGATCAAAAAAAAGGAAGTAAAAAAAACAATCATGCCGCGCAGGGCAAACCGGTCAATTTCCTTTCTCCTGTTTGCCAGGAGTTCTTCAATAAATATGACCACGAGAAGGGTCAGCATGAGCCATGCGGAATATTTCGTGAAAAAAGAGAGAAAGATGCTGAGACCGGCGCCAGCGATCATCATGCCACCCTTTCGGAGTGCACGGATAAAGGTATATACCGCAAGCATGAAAAAGCTCATGGCAGCTACGTCAACGAGCATAAGCGGCACCTGCGTATAGAGATACGGTATCCCCAGCAGAAATATTCCGCCATAGAGACCTGCTTGATCATTCCAGAGTTCTTTTCCGGTTAGATAGGTAAGCACCACAGCTGAAGAGAACATCAGGGTGTTAATCAGCTCTATGAGAATCCTGTGCTCACCGAATATGCTGAACATGATGCCGTAGAGAAACGGCACAGCAGGAAGGTCCGTCCATGCATTGATGCCGGCTCCCCACTCACGGAGAAAATAGGTGATCCCGTAGAGCTCAAGGTGTTTTGCTTGCGTAAAATACCGGGATGCGTCCACGATCAGCTCAGGTTCGTTCCAGAAACATACTGCCATGACGAAAGAAACCGAAAATAGACACAGCGCCGATCGTCGCCCCGAAAAGGAAAATCGTGAAATGACAAATGCCACACCTAGACCAATAAGCAGTGACAGCGCTGTCCTGAGAGAAAACCCTCCTGAAAATACATCCTGCCAGCTCGCAAGCCTGCTGTCATCAAGCGCCCTGAGGCGATACAGGAAATAGTAGAGAAACAGGACAAAAACAACGAAAAACAAGGTCTGAAGAACATACCGCGTACGGTAGTTAACGGGTCTCATGATACCAGGAGTCCTCATATCTGCAGGCATGGTCCGCCATAATCAATAACATGCCCTTACCAGGATATGACTCTGTCATACGAAAAAATATCATCAATCAGTGCATCGTAGGAAAGATCCTTCTGCGTCAAGTCAACAACCTTGACATGATGCAGTTCATTTTGGACAGCGATGATCTTTTCGGGAAGATCCGCAGGGCCATCGTTCAGGATATGCAGGATTTTCACCATATCTCCTTCTACAGGACAATAACCCTGTCGGCTTCGCGATGCATGAAGGCATTATTGAGCTGACTTCCCTCCACGATTTCAGGGGGAAGACCGCAAGTGTCAATCTCCTGCTTCTTTGCGCTTTGGAGGCAGTAGCTCATTTTCACTCCCGATGAACTGACCAGCCCCGGCAATAGCGCATGATGCAGGAGCCTCGTGCCGGTGTCCATCAAGAAGACGGACACGCCATACCCCCGTGCAAGCGCTGCCCTGGTTATACCGACAAGGTGGTCAGGATGTCTGTCAGTGTTTACGAGAATTCCCAGCGTCATGCCAGTCAATCCTTTCACGGCAGCGGTGCGATATAGAGTGCTTCACCGCATTGCATGGTTCAGGTTATGGTCCTCCTATGCCTAATATGGCATGGACCTTCTCGGCGACTGCCTCAGGCGTTATTCCATGCATGCATTTCATATCCGCACATTCCCTTTTGAAGCAGGGTGCGCATGGTTCCTTGCTCTGCATGCTGACATGCCCTTTGCCGTAGGGGCCTGTCAGCACAGGGCTCGTCGGCCCAAACACGGCAATGACGGCAACGTTCAGCGCTGCCGCAATATGCATTGGGCCGGAATCGTTCGTAATTACAATACGAGCGCCGCGAATCAACTCTATCAGTTCTGAAAGGTCTGTCTCTCCCGCTAAGGACTGGGCATGTCCGGAAGAGGCCGATACCACCTCTTCGGCAATGGCTCGATCGCTTTCACCGCCGATCACGACTGACCGGATCGGCAGTCTCGCGGCAACCTTTCCGAAGTTTTCTGGGGGCCATATCTTCGTTCTCCATCGTGCACCCGGAACAATGACTGCATATTCCTGCAGATCGGTTCTGATACGTGTCATGCGGTCACTTTGTTTCTGCGGCAGGGGGAACAGTAGACCGCTCTCAGCAGCAGGACACCCGAGATACGCTGCGATCTTCATATACCGGTCAACAGCGTGAAGATCCCTTCCGCCCTTCACTTTCTCGGTATAGAAGAGCCTGCTGCCCTCGCGGGCTTCGGCAAAACCGACCCTTTTCGGTGCATGCGTTGCCATTGTAATGAGACCGCTCCTGAGAAGGCCTTGCAAGTCCACGACGAGATCGTAGTTTTCTCTTCTGAGTCTGCGGTAAAGCTCTCTGATCTCTGCTACGGTATCCCCGGCCCGCGATATCTTCTTCCAGAGGTCCTTGTTGATCACAATGCATTTCGTGACCATAGGATGCTCTTCAAGCAGACCTTCGAGCCCCTTTGCAATGATCCAGTGGATCTCGGCCTTGGGGAAACAATTTTTCACGGCATTCAGAAAGGGCAGACTGTGCACCACATCGCCCAGTGAACTGGGCTTTACGATAAGGATCTTCTGGAACTTCGCCCTATGCATGGTCTTTTTTTTGCTCCCTTGACAGGATAATCCTGACAGCACTTTCCAATCCGTCGGCAACGGCATCTGCACGTGCTGAGGTCTGATCCTTTCCCGTCGTGACAAGGACCCCCTGTGCACCGGAAGCCCTTGCCAGAATCATGTCTTCCTCTTTGTCGCCGACAACAAATGACCGCCGAAGATCAATAAAGTGCTCGTTCCGGGCCCTGATGAGCATACCAAGCTCCGGTTTTCTGCAATGACAGTGTTCGTCGGGATGATGCGGGCAATAGTAGAAATCATCGAAGCCATGCTGCTCCATGAATATCCGATTCACGTTCTGGGTAAATTCCTTCTGTACCAGCCCCCTCGCTACGCCTGACTGATTGGTAATGCCGATCAGTGCAAAGCCGTCGTCCTTCAGCTTCTGCAGGCTGGAAATGGAAGGAAAGAGCTCTAGGTCTTCCATCCTGCTCAGATAGTGAGCGTCCCTGCAGAGCGTTCCATCGCGGTCGAAAAAGATCGCCTTCTTTGTCCTGACGCTTCTCTTCACTGCCGCAAAGACCTCTTCAGCGGTGATACGGTCCATGCATTCGAGCGTTTTCCTTCGGCACTCACGTTCAAAGCAGGGCGCACAATCAACGGTCTTCCTGATCACGATATCCGTTGCACCCACAGGGCCCGTATGTTCGGGGGACGTTGAGCCAAAAATCGCCACGACCGGCGTCCCTACGGCATATCCTATATGCATGGGGCCGGAATCGTTCGTGAGCAGTATATCGCTTTCTGCTATGATACCAATCAGCTCACGGAGGGATGTTTTGCCGGAAAGGTTGAGCACAGAATCGCTGCCAATAGGTGGGGCAGCACCGACGTTCCGCATTTCTTGGTGTATCTCGTCTGCTATTGCCGTCTCCTTTGGCCCGCCCAAAAGGAGAATGCTTCCGCCGATTTCATGTATGACCCGCGCGGCGACTTCCGCGAACCGCTCAGGCAGCCATTTTTTGGAAGAGCCGTAGGTTGCCCCGGGATTGACGGCAACAACCGGCCTCTTCAATGTCTCAAGAGCAGCCCTGGCACGCAATCTTTCTTCCAGATCAAGAAATATCCATGGTGCCTCAGCCGTTGGTGTAATGCCCGCTTTTTTCACGAGTTCCAGGTAGTAGTCGATGTGATGCAGACCTTTTGCACGATAGTCAAAATCTACCGGATGGGTAAGAAGGAACTTCCTGCCGTCCCTGCTGTAACCAATGCGCTCCGGTATGCCCGCAAGAAAGGTAAGAAGAGCGGCTTCGAAGGCGTTCTGAAAAAGCACGGTCATGCAAAAATTACGATTTCGCAGCTTCCGAGAGAGCCTGAGCTTTCCGGAAATTCCTCTGAAGTCTTCAGAATAACTGATGATCTCGTCAATGGCCGGGTCTTTCTCGAACAATGGGGACACCCAGGGTTTCACCAGAAGCGATACTCGTGCATCGGGCAAAGATCTTCTCAGTGCCCTCAGGGCAGGAATGGTCATAACAGCATCGCCAATCCAGTTGACTCCCCTGACAAGAACAGACCCGCAGCGTCCGGCAACATGCTCATACATGCCGATGGCCGGTAACGGTGAATATTGATCGCAAAATTCCTGCTGATTTCTGATAGAATTTCATCGTGTACTTCTATGATACTATAAGTCGCGGCTGCGGCACATTGCCATGACCAGACGTGCCAGGAAAAACCTGCTGCTCCTGGGGGGAGCGCTTATACTCCTTATCGCAAATACCGTTATCTTCATGCCTGACGGTCAGGAGATCTTTGTACAAGAACGGTGCAATACCTGTCACAGGTTCAGAGGACAGGGTGGTGCAGCAGGTCCGGACCTCACGAACGTCGGTAAAAGAAGAAGCACCCTATGGCTGGCACGGCAGATCAGAAACGCGAAAACGCACAACCCTGACTCGCGCATGCCGTCCTATGATCATCTCGGCGCTCTTGAGGTCTGCGCGCTCATTTCCTACCTGAAATCCTAGAAAAGTATTCCCAGTCCGAGAAACGCCTGAAGAGCGTAAATGGCGAGAAGGAGAATGCCGAGAGAAAGATGCAGCTTTCGTTTCTCTTCGCGGCCGTAGGTTATAAACCGGGATACGGTCACAGACAGGATGATCAGCGTGACAATTGCCGAGCCCGTGAAAAAATGAAAAGGATATTTGATGACCCGACCATGGTCAAGGAAGCCGAGCACCGCTCCTCCTGCATAGCCGGCAAGTGCCAGGATAGCCAGAAGCGGACCGATTTTTCTGTGATTCCTCACTGCTTTGGGATTGATTCCGCCCGCCCTTCGTGCCTTTCGGATACCCAAGCCGAGGAAGGCCTGATACCAGAAGAGCATAATTACCAGAAGGTTGTAGGTGCCGTGCACCGGCCTGAGGTTGACTATGACGTGTCTGTCAAGCATGGGTCTATTCTATCGCAGACCCGGAGATTACTCAAAAATATTTTTCGAGGAACCTCCCGATGCCATGCAGATAGTCGTACCCTGACAGGAGGAATCCTCCATTATGATCCCCGTGTATGGTAAGAAATTCCTTCGGTTCTGTGGCTGCCGCAAACAGGCTCTTCCCATGCGCATACGGCACGATCTCGTCATCAGGGCTGTGAATAAAGAGTTTGGGAAGGTGCAACCTGCCAACCTTGTCGATCGTGGCATAATGGAAGCGTGAAATAAGCTTTACCGGCATATGGGGAAAGAATTTCCTGCCAAGGTCCGGGACTGAGGTAAAGCCGGACTCAATAATGAGGGCACCTGCGGTACGCCGCATGGCAAGTTCTGCAGCTACAGCACTTCCCAGGGAACGCCCGAAGACAATGATCCGGGACGGGGCAGCACCTTTTACGTTAACAAGGAAGTCGTAGGCAGCCTCTACATCAAGATACATTCCTTTTTCCGAAGGCTCACCTTCACTTTTTCCATATCCCCGGTAATCGAATATCAGCACGCTGAGGTCCATTTCATGAAAGAGCCGTATTGAATCAAGGCGGTGAGAAATGTTCCCGGCGTTTCCATGACAGAAAACGAGGAAACCCCGTGCCTTCGGAGAAGGGATATACCATGCAGAGATATGCACTCCGTCCGATGTCTGCAACGTGACCTCATCAAAGGAAAGATTCAGGTTTTCCGGAGTAGCTTCAATCTGTCGGGTGGGGAAATAGAGCATTTTCGCCTGTCGAAGATACACGAAGGCTACCAGCAGGGCATAAGCAAGGACAAGGCCGCACAGGACGATAAGGATCATGCGTCGAAACCGGAAAGCCTCACGACGCGAGAAGGACTTGGCTGTCTGCATATTTCATCGTATGGCGGACTATTTCCTGACCCGTTTAAAATACCTGCTGCCCTCACCGGGGTAAATACGCCGCTCGCCGGGAAGGGTTGACACCGTAACCGCAGGCCATACATTTTGCTTCTGATCGGGACCTTCCCTGGCTGTTTCTGTCGATCCGGGATCTGTCATCACAGGGGTCTTCCGGATGTCTATATCCCTGACATTACAACTGAACTCGATCGGGATACCGTTGGGGTCAAATGAGTAGATCGAATGAATAAAGCCATGATCGATCACCTCAGAAACCCAGAAACCTGCGGCATCGATCTTTTCCTTGAGGGTCCAGAGCTCATCATCGGTCTCCAGGCCAAAGGATATATGGTCAAATATAAAAGGACCGGAGACCACCTGACCATGCTCTTTTTCCTGCACAGGGGCCACGGAAGGCCACTCAAAAAAAGCTATGGCGCAGGTATTGGATATCTCGAAAAAGTAATGCCGATAGCCGGGCTGGCCGAGGCCGGCGATAAGGCGCATGCCAAGAAGGTCCCGCCAAAAACGTATTGTGGTGTCCAGATCACCCGTTGCCATTGCTATGTGATTGACACCATTAAACCTCATGATCTTTTTCTCTTCTGCTTCAGTAAAATTCTTTCAGAATCCCTGACAGCTTACTGAGATCAAGACATTGCCTGACAAGTGCTGCTTCCTGCAGCATCGGAAACCGTTCTTCAAAGGCCGGCCGGCTGTTTCTATAGATAATGCCAAGGGGTATCCGTTGGTCCCATTCCAGAGCCCTCGCAAAAGCCTTTACCCGGTCAGTCGGCTCATAATCAGCTTCCATATGATATACCCTCTGCCGGTACCATTCGTAGGTGTTCACCTTGTTAAAGGAAACGCATGGCTGAAGGATGTCTACGAGGGAAAACCCCTTGTGGTTAAATGCCTCCTTTATCAGCGATTTGAGATGCACCTGATCTCCGGAGAAACCCCTCGCAACGAAGCTGCAGTCAAGGGCAACGGCGAGCGCCATAGGGTTGAGCTGTTCAGAAAAGACACCGAAGGGCTGGTTCTTCGTCACCGTACCCTCACTTGTGGTTGGTGATGCCTGACCCTTAGTAAGCCCGTAAACCTGGTTATTATGTACAAAGAGCTTCACATTCACGTTCCTGCGCATCGCATGCATCAGATGGTTGCCACCCTCCCCATAGCAGTCACCATCTCCCGCAACCGCAGCAACGATCAGGTGATGATTCGCAAGCCGTATGCCGGTTGCCACCGGAAGGGCCCTTCCGTGCAGCCCATTAAAGGTATTGCATTTGATGTAGTGCGGAAATTTTGCCGCCTGTCCAATGCCGGAAACGACCATCAGCTGGTGGGGTTCAATGCCGAGATCCACAACCGCATCCTTGAATGTCTTCAGAATGCTGAAGTTCCCGCATCCGGGACACCATGCAGGAATCTGTCCCTTATAGTCATCCAAGACAGGCATGTATCTCTCCGAGGAGGGCTTCCACGGTAAAAGGCCTCCCGTCAAATCGGTATACTCCTGAAGAAAACTGGAAGCCAGTCTCTGCCTTCATCAGCCGCGCGAACTGGCCTGTCGCATTCTGTTCGATGCAAATCGTTTTACCGGCATTCTTGAGGAACGAAATGTAGTCAAACGCATCGACCCCGGGGAAAGGCCAGAGCTCGCTGAAGTGGAGCATGGCTGAAGCCAGCGTTCCGGAAAGTACATCTACCGCTTCTTTCATGATCCCATACGTCGATCCCCATCCGATAAGTACGACATCAGGCACCTCAGCGCCATATCTGAGCGGCGGCTTGATCTCCTGCCGGATCTGGGGGATCTTCTGATACAGTCTTTTGAGCACCATGCGGTTTCTCGTCTCCGCGTCTTCAATGATGTGCCCCTCTTCATCGTGCTCATCGCTGTCAGCCACAACGAGATGTTTTGAGTCGCCGGGCACAGCAAGCGGAGAAATACCATTCTCAGCATATGCATAGCGTTTGTATCCCGCAACGTCCTTCAATGCATCTGCCCTCAGCCGGTAATCAATATTCACGAGCTTTTTCAGGTCAATTTCCCGGTATGTCCATTGTGCATCTCCGAGATACTGGTCAAAGACAATAAATGCAGGGATCTGATATTTTTCTGCAAGGTCAAATGCCCTGTGTGTAAGATGAACTGCCTGTTCAGGGTCTCCCGGAGCAAAGATGACTCTCGGGAATTCACCATGTCCGGCAGATATCAGGAACTGAAGCTCCCCCTGCTCGGTACGGGTAGGCAGCCCGGTAGCCGGCCCTGGTCTCTGGGCCAGTCCGATAACAATCGGCGTCTCCGTAATACCGGCAAGCGAAAGCCCTTCCACCATGAGCGCGAAACCGCCGCCCGAACTTGCCGTCATTGCCCGAACTCCGGCGAATGATGCGCCGAGGGTCATATTGATCGCGGCTATTTCATCTTCTGCCTGTTCGACCACGATGCCGAACTCCATTTCCTTTCCTGCAAGATAGTTCATAATGCCCGTAGAGGGTGTCATCGGATATGCTGCGTAGAACTTGCATCCGGAAGCGACTGCGCCAAGACCTACGGCATCAGCCCCGGCGATCAGCATCTTGGGCCCTGTTCTTTCGGAGGCCGAGAATGAACATTTTATGCATTGCTTGACAGCAACATCGAATCCGGCCATGGCAGCCGATGTATTTTGCCCTATGATCTCTTCTCCCTTTTTATGGAATGTTTCCCGAATGATATGCAGGAGGAGGTCCATTTCCATGCCGAGCATGCCGAGGATCGCTCCGGTAGCAACCGTGTTTGCCATGATACTGCTTCCGCCATGTTCAACGGCAAGGGCTCTGAAAGGGATATCAAGAAATCGCGGCCCTTCGTGTTTCTCTTTCAGTGCGGCGGAATCATATATGACCTGCCCCTGGTCGGAAAGCTCTGCCGCATGGAGTTCGATGCTTTCTATATCGAATGCGACCAGGATATCTATCTTACTCCGGGAGGCTGACACCGGTCTGTCAGAAACACGGACCTGATAGAAGTTATGCCCGCCGCGAACTCTGGATTCATAGTCCTGATGGGTAAAAACATGGTAGCCGGACCGGGCAAAAACCCTGGACAGGGTATCGCCAACGGTCTGTATACCCTGACCGGCCTCACCGCCTATCTTTATGGAATAGTCCACGCTGCCCTATGTTGTGAACGTTTTGCCAAACTTCGCCAGCCACATGATATGGCTCCGTTCTTCATTGATTATCTCCTCGACCATGTCCTTTTCCTTTACCGCATCACGCAATCCATGGAAATGAAGCAGCGTCTCTTTTTCAAACCCCATGGCAAAGTTGACAGCATCTTCAGCAGTCTTCACCTTTTCAAGGGACGGCAATGCCTTATTTTTCCCGAGAAAAAATTCGGACTCAACAATGGCACGCATATATTCGGATATCTCATCCCATTTCTCGGGCTCCTCATCGCCGATCAACCCTTTCAGTTCAAGGAACGTCTTTTCATGAACGAGTTCCTTGCCGGCAAGAGTTTCAAAAAGACTCTTCAGCCCTTGGTTCTTTTCGAACCTGTTAGCCATGGAAGTATAGAATTCGTAACCCAGCCGTTCTGTGCGAACAGCTTGCTCCACGACTTCCCTGATAGAAAACTTTTCCATATCTCCTCCGTAATAGTGTGTGATCTTTCTGCAGAACCTAGTCTTAGATTACCTGATTCAGGGCCTGAATATCTATACTGCCCCGATCAATACAGGCGTTCAGAAAGAGAAAGCCGCCGCAGGGAGCCGCATCCATCCTCACCGGTTCCCGGGGCTCGCCTCTCCTTTCTGCGGCAAAGTCACACCCATCATCAAAAAACGGGCACTGCATACATAGAATATTGTAGAGGTTGGCCATGGTCTCACTATGAACCACCTTTTCTTCAACGTTCATATCGATCTCATCCCATGGCAGGGTCAGATCCCCAAGCACAAGAAAACCCTTACAGGCAAGCTCCTCATCCTTCCCCGGTTTATAAAAAGAGCAGCACCCTTCACATACATTGCGAATCAGCCATGATTTGTCCATGTTTCAATCTTATCAAAAAAAAGACTTATTGTATAATGAACCATGACCTATTATCTTGCATCGGATGCATGCCTGAAATGGCTCGAAACAAGATCTGTTTACCGGACAACATCGGATGAACTTTATGAACTGGATGAAGAATCGTTCGATTTCCTGGGGAGATGCGCTTCGGAAGACGGCTGTTCCTCGGACAAAACAGATTTCATCGATTACTGTCTTGAGGAAGGCATCCTTACTACGCAGCGGACGCAGACAAATCGGTCGCCGCTGATACCGGCGCCGACTCCCTCCCTCCGCTATCTCGAGCTTCAGATAACTGACCGTTGTAATCTCCGATGCAAACACTGCTATATCGGCGATGCCGCATCGCATGAACTCTCTGCTGATCAGATCGGAAATATCCTGACCGCATTCGGGGAAATGCAAGGGCTCAGGGTACTTATCACCGGCGGTGAGCCGCTTTTACACAGCGATTTTCGGGCTATTAACGACATGCTTCCGGGGTTCATGGTCCGGAAAGTTCTCTTCTCGAACGGCCTGCTCATTACCGGCAGGCTTCTCGATAATCTCCATATCGATGAGATCCAGATCAGCATCGATGGCCTTGAACAAGGGCATGACAGCCTCAGGGGAAAAGGGTCGTTCCGGAAGGCCATGGAAGCTATAGCGCTCTGCAGGAGAAGGGGGGTCGACGTCTCCGTCTCGACCATGGTGCATAAAAAAAACCTTGATGAATTCGCCGGCATGGACAGGATATTCCGGGATATCGGCATCAGGGACTGGACCGTGGATATTCCCTGTGTTTCAGGAAGGCTCGCTGATAATCAGGAGTTCCTGATCCGGCCGGAACAGGGAGGAAGATATCTTGGCTATGGCTTCGGGGCCGGACTGCATGACGGTGGCGAGGGCTATGGCTGCGGACTGCATCTTATGTCTGTCCTTGCTGACGGGAGAATCGCAAAGTGTACGTTTTATGCCGAGACAGCCGTCGGGACAATCCATGATGGTCTGCGCGCATGCTGGGAGAAGATCGTTCCTGTCAGGCTTGATGATCTTTCCTGCGACTGTGCATATCGTGAGGCCTGCAGGGGAGGATGCCGGTATAGGGCGCAACTGCTCGGCAGTTCACGCGGGAGGGACCTTTACAGATGCTTCTTGTATGATATAATAAACTCGGAATCTGAACGGACATGAAGTCCGGATCTTTGCACAAAGGAGGTGTGAAGCATGACGATCAAGAAGATCTCGAAAAAGACGGCAACAACCTGCAAGTGCAAGAGCTCCTGCTGACCGGAACTTTTGAAGCATTATAAAGAAGGCAAGGTTTTTCCCTTGCCTTCTTTATTGCCGCTGTCTTCCTCTTATCCTTTGCAGCGTGATTCCACTGCCTGCCAGTTGATGTTCTTGAAGAACGCCCCTATGTAATCGGCGCGCTTCAGCCCGTAGTCGATCATAAACGCATGCTCAAAGACATCCATGACCAGGAGAGGATTGCATCCCGCCGGATGGGAAACATCATGCTCGTTGATCCAGACATTAAAGAGCCTCCCGCTGGGTACGTCTTCATAGAGTATGACCCAGCCAATACCACGCATTGCGCCTGTTGACCGGTAATCCTTTTCCCATTCCTCAATGCTTCCAAACTCCGCCTGGATCTTTTTGGCCAGTTTGCCGTCTTTGGCCATCGGGGTCTTTCCGCCTAAATTCTCAAAATAGTATTCATGTAGCCGCATACCGTTGAATTCCCACCCAAATCTTCTTTTGAGTTCGGCATATTCCGGTGTCCCGGCCTTGCCGTCCTTCAGCAACTGTCCGAGTATGTCCATAACCTTGTTCGTATTCGTCACATATCCCTGATACAGCGTGAAGTGGTTCTTGATGAGCGTCTCGCTGAACCCTTCCATCCCTACCAATGCGGCATAATCTCTTGCTGTGTACGGCATGGCACTACCTCCTTTTTGTATATCTTAGGCTTTCGTTGCTGCGCTGAGAGCCTTGTCATAGTCCGGATGATTCGTAATGTCCGGCACGATCTCAACGTATTGAATCACATCACTTCTGTCAATTACGAATATGGCCCGGGCGAGCAGCCGCAGTTCCTTGATCAGTACGCCGTATGCAGCTCCGAATGACGCATCCCGATGGTCTGACAGGGCCTTCACCTTGTCAATGCCCGCGCTGGTGCAGAACCGGGCAATGGCAAACGGGAGGTCCATGCTGATATTCAGAACTGCGCTCTCTCCCGACATCTTGGCTGCTTCTGCGTTGAATCTCCGTAACTGAAGATCGCAGACCGGTGTATCAAGCGACGGGGTCACACTTATGATCTTCGTTTTCCCCGCAAAATCCTTCAGACCTACCGGCTTCAGCTCGCCATCGAGCACGGAGAAACCGGGAGCACGATCTCCAGCCCTGAGTGCAGGGCCGATAAGTGTCAGGGGACTGCCTTGAAATGTTATTACGCCACTTCGTTCCATATGTCCTCCTAGGTGTAATGGTTGAACGTCACAAAATCCTCAAAGGCCTTGCGAAACGCCCTGGGCAGCGGCATGAATCCGGCCTTCCGGTATCCCACTGCTATCAGCATGGGAATAATCTTGTCTTCAGGAATGCCGAATGCTTGCTTGATTGCATCCTCATCAAACCCATCCATCGGATGTGTTTCAAGCCCAAATCCTTTGGCCGCAATCATGATGTTCATGGCATACAAGGACGTATTCTTTACCGCAAATAGCTTGCGCGTCAGACTATCCGCTGAGCTGTATAACTTCCCGGCCAGGCCTTTGTATGTTTCCGCCGCTTCCGGTTTCATATAGCCCAGTTGAACCCAGCTCCCCAGGACCGCATCAAGGTTCTCTTCAAGCGCCGCCGGGTCTGCGACCATAATCAGTACGGCAGATGCCTCTTCAACCTTTGGCTGGTCAAATGCGCACTGTCTCAGCGTTTTTTTCCGCTCCGGATCATCGACCACAATGACGCGCCACGGCTGCAGGTTCATGGATGACGGTGCAAGCTCTGCAAGTTCCAGCAGATCCCGCAAGGTCCGGAAAGAGAGATGCTGCCCCGGTTCAAAGAAATTAATGGAGCGTCGCTCCTTAATAGCTTGTATCACATCCACGAGATGCTCCTTTCATGTATACAGAGCGGGGAGTATACTTCAGATTACCACATAGAGAATTCTTGTCAAGAATTCTTAGGGGTGCGCCCGAGAGCGTTGAAGCGTTACGGTAATTCTTCTTTCAGGAGTTTGTATTCGATGCTGTCGACCAGTGCCTGGTAGGAGGCTTCGATAATGTTCTCGGAAACGCCGACCGTGCCCCAGCGGCTGTCTTTATCGCCCGACTCTACAAGGACCCTGACCTGGGCAGTCGTCCCCTTGCCGGCAGTGAGAACGCGGACCTTATAGTCATGAAGCTTCACGTCCCTGAGCAGCGGATAGAACTTCTCAAGCGCCTTGCGGAGCGCGTTGTCAAGCGCATTGACCGGACCTCTGCCCGTTGCCGCGGTATGTTCAATGTGCCCACTGACCTTCACCATGATCGTCGCTTCGCTCAGCGGTTCCTCACCCTCTTTCCGCTTTTCGATAATGACCCTGAAACCTACAAGATCGAAGAACCGCTTATGCAGGCCAAGCGCCTTTTTCATAAGGAGCTCAAAGGACGCCTCTGCGCCTTCAAACTGGAACCCCTGGCTCTCTAGTTCCTTGAGCCGGGTGATGATGTCCTGGAGCTGGGCAGAGTCGCTTTCAAGCTTGATGCCGACCTCCTCTGCCTTTCTGAGGATGTTTGCCCTTCCCGCGAGATCGGAGATTAGGATGCGCTGAGAGTTGCCGACGAGATCAGGCCTGATATGTTCATAGGTCTCCGGACTTTTTCTGATGGCGCTCACATGCATGCCGGCTTTATGGGCAAAGGCACTGTCTCCCGTATAGGGCTGGCGCTTGAAATGCCTCAGGTTGGCAATCTCGGTTACAAACCGGGATACGTCCCGCAGCTTCATAAGCTGCTCATGGGTCAGGCACTTCATGCCGAGCTTCAGCTGAATATTCGGAATAATCGATATGAGATTAGCATTGCCGCACCGCTCTCCGAGACCGTTGATCGTCCCCTGTACCTGCGTGATGCCCTCCTCCACGGAAACAATGGAATTCGCGACCGCGCAGTCGCTGTCATTATGCACATGGATACCGAGCGGGGCAGTACAGGACTTTTTCACCTGCCGGACAACATCCCTGATGACCGTAGGTGTACAGCCGCCATTCGTATCGCAAAGCACAAGACAGTCAGCTCCTGCGTCCTGCGCAGCTTCAAGGCACTTCAGCGCATATTCCGGGTTATGCCGATACCCGTCGAAGAAGTGTTCAGCATCAAAAAAGACCTTGTCGGTATGTTTCCTGAGATAGGCAACGGAATTATGGATAATGTCAAGGTTCTCCTTCAGCGGCACCTTCAGTGCTTCCCGCACATGGAAATCCCAGGTTTTACCGAAGATGGTCACCACAGGAGTTCCGGTATCGAGCAGGGCCTTCAGCGTCTCATCCCTTGATGCCTTTTTCTTCGGACGGTGCGTGCTGCCGAATGCAACGATCTTCGCCTGCGCAAGCCTGCACTTTGCCACCTTTTTGAAGTACTCGATATCGCGGGGGTTCGAGCCGGGATAGCCACCCTCGATATACTGCACGCCAAGTTCGTCAAGCTTTTCGGTGATTCTGAGCTTGTCCTCAACTGAAAACGATACATCTTCCGACTGGGCGCCATCCCGGAGCGTTGTATCATATATTTCGATCGTTCTCATCCCGTCACCTGCCTCACACTATGCCTTCACAGCGACATATAGATTTCTCGGTTTCAATGAGCGGCCTCCGCAAGCCCAAAGACCTCATGGAGGACCCTTGCTGCAAGTTCCGTATATTTCTGGTCGATCACGCAGGAAACCTTGATCTCCGACGTGCTGATCATGGCAATATTGATATTATTGGCAGCGAGCGTCTGGAACATCTTCGAAGCAACACCGGAATGAGTCCTCATGCCGACACCGATCACCGAAATCTTGCTGATATCATCACGTTTGTCCACCCGTTCGGCTCCAAGCTGCTTCGCGATAGCCTCGGTCACCTCGAGCGCTTTGCGGGTATCGGTCTTGGGAACGGTAAAGGAGATGTCAGCGAACTTGCCATCGCTGCTGATGTTCTGCACGATCATATCAACCACGATGTTCGCGTCGGCAATCGCCTTAAAAAGGGTGGCAGCAATTCCCGGTTTATCAGGCACGTTCACGATCGTCACCTTCGCCTGATTCTTGTCATAAGCTATGCCCGATACCACAACATTCTCCATCTCTTTATCCTCCTGAACAACCAGTGTACCCGGATTATCATTAAAGCTCGAGCGCACTACTACCGGCACCCGGTATTTCATGGCAAACTCTACCGATCGCGTCTGCAGCACTTTTGCACCGAGACTTGCAAGTTCCAGCATCTCTTCATAGGATATCTTCTGGAGTTTTCGGGCCTCCGGCACAATGTTCGGGTCCGTCGTATAGACGCCGTCAACATCCGTGTATATCTCGCAGAGGTCGGCATTCACGGCAGAAGCAATCGCTACCGCGGAAAGGTCCGACCCCCCCCTTCCGAGGGTAGTCACGTCCTCGGTCTCGGTTATGCCCTGGAATCCTGCAAGAACCACAACATATCCCTCATCGAGGGCCTGCCTGATCCTATTTCCGGTAATACGCTCTATCTTTGCCTTGGTATGAACCCTATCGGTGATGATCCCGGCCTGACGTCCGGTGAATGACCTTGCCTTTTGCCCCAGGGCTTCGATAGCCATTGCCGTCAGCGCGCTGGTGACGCGTTCACCGGATGAAAGAAGCATGTCCATCTCGCGCTCGCTCGGCGCGGCTGATAACTGGCCGGCAAGACTAATGAGCTTATCGGTTTCTCCTGACATGGCAGACACAACCACCACAACCTTGTTCCCCTGTCCGGCAGTCTTGACAACGCGCTCAGCAACATTCTTTATCCTGTCAATACTGCCGACGGAAGTCCCGCCGTATTTCTGTACGATCAGTGGCACCTTAGACCTGTTCTCCTTTAATAAAATAATCCATGAGCCGGTAGCCATCTTCAACAATTCTGATGTCATCCAGTTCGGTAATCTTCTCGTCATACGCCATGACAGCATTGCTGATCTGCGCCCTGCTGTCATAGATCATAAAGGGAACAGGTTCGGACGAATGCGTTCTGATAGCTATAGGCGTTGCATGGTCCGGGAGCACCAGTATCCGGTATTCCGGGAAGCGTTTCATGCCTTCCATGACTCCTCCGACAATGAACCGGTCAAAGTCTTCGATCGCCCGGACCTTGTCCTGACAGTTACCGGAGTGTCCGGCTTCATCCGGTGCTTCAACATGCAGGTACACAAAGTCAACATCCTGCAACGCATTGACGGTCGCGTCGGACTTGCCCTGATAATTCGTATCGAGATATCCGGTGATGCCGGGAACGGTAAGGATCTCAAACCCCGCATAGATACCGAGACCTTTCGTCAGGTCGACAGCAGATACCAGGGATCCGCTGATGCCGTACTTGTCCCGGAACTTCGGCATATGCGGCCTTCTGCCCTGCCCCCAGAACCAGACACTGTTGCCGGGGTTCTTCCCGTCCTTTATCCTGTTCTGGTTTATCCTATGCCCTTCAAGGATCGGGATAGAATCCATCATGATCTTTCTGAGCACATCGTCGCCGTCTCCGACCGGCAGATAATCGGCTATATCCTTTCCGAGAATATCATGAGGCGGGACGCACTCGACATCTGCCGCGCCGCCGGTCCATACCATAAGGTGACGGTAGCTTATACCGGGGAAGAATGCTATAGCATCACCGCCAAGCTGCCGGTTGATTTCTTGTATGAGTTCGGAAGCCTCATCCGTGGATATATGCCCGCTGCTGTAATCTTCCATTATGGCGCTGGCCCTGTCCACACCAAACTTGAGCGTTACCAGGTTACATCTGAAGGCGACGTCATCATCTCCAAGCTCTACGCCTATGCTCGCCGCCTCCAGCGGCGCCCTGCCGGAATAATAGACTGCAGGGTCATAGCCGAGAATGCTCAGATTGGCAACATCTGAACCTGGATGCATACCCTCGGGCACGGTCCTTACCCTGCCGAGAATGCTGACGGTTGCCAGCATGTCCATGTTCGGCGTACGGGCATACTGTAGTGGTGTCTTTCCGCCAAGCTCTGCCAGCGGCCGATCAGCCATGCCATCGCCAATGATCACGACATATTTCATATCTATTCCTTCATCAATCTCGCGACTGTATACTATACGCTATCATTTGCCTTGCGCGGCTTTATTCCGCAACCACTCGCGTGATATGCGGGCATCTGACACTTTCCCGAAGCGTGTACATGGCACCCTACTGACTGCATAACGTCAGGAAAGAGCAGGAAACGGCGCTATCCGGTGATCGGTCCGCTCGTTGCCATTGTCACGTTTTTCTTCTCCCGCCGTCCGGACTATCGGGACTACTCAATAACATCGCCTTCAATGAGTTCAACTTCAATGCCTCTTGCCTTGAGAAAATTG
>QKDO01000011.1 GCA_003252075.1 Nitrospirota bacterium | reverse complement strand
AGTTCCAAGGCGGCTTTCACCGCCTACCTCTCAGGGCTGCGCAACAGGCTCTGCAGGGTGAATGTGCGGGTTATCACCGTGAAGCCGGGGTTTGTGAGGACAGGCATGACCGAAAACCTGGAACTTCCTGCAATTTTGACTGCCTCTCCCGAGGAGGTAGCACGGGATATTCTCAGCGCCTGGAAAAAGGGGAAAGACGTAATATATACAAAATGGTTCTGGAAATATATTATGGCAATAATCAAAATTCTCCCTGAAAAGATATTCAAGAAATTGAACCTTTAAACCGTATGATGTCAGGTGCTTATTCTACTGAGGGCGCCAGGTTGGTTTTCGCATGATATGGCGCATGGACTGTCACGTTCATACCGAATATTCTGCTGACGGCGTCGTACCGGTGGATAAAATTGTCGGCATATGTCGGCAAAGAGGTCTGCACTGCATCGCTGTCACTGACCATAACACCATAGAAGGCGCCCTCAGAGCGAAGGAAGCAGCTAAGGATCGTCTTCATGTAATCGTCGGGGAAGAGGTGAAGACATCCGAGGGAGAAGTGACAGGCCTGTTCCTTCAATATCATATACCGCCGGGGCTATCGCCTGAGGCAACCATTTATGAAATAAAGCAGCAGGGGGGGCTGGTATGCATTCCGCATCCTTTTTGCCGATTCAGAAGATCAAGACTCGGCTTTACTGCCTTGAAAAGAATTATTGATCAGGTCGATATCATAGAAATTTTCAATTCGCGGAACTTCAACGATGAGGACAATACAACCGCATATCGCTTTGCCGTGAATAACAATAAAACCATGTCTGCCGGCAGCGATGCGCACCTGGGGTATGAGTTTGGCAGGTCATATGTAAGCATACAGCCATTCTCGAATGCCGGTGAATTTCTCGCGAATCTGGCGTCTGCCGTGGTGGTTGCGAAACAGAGTCCTCTGTGGGTGCATGCTGTGACGAAAGTCAAGAAATTCACTAAATTCCGCTGGGGGTAATACGGTTAAGACAGGAATGCAGTATTCCTTTCTTACCCCTGTTTCAAGGTTGAAATTATTCTGCGGGTCGACGTCATGTGCGGCAAGCCTAACGCCGCAGATAGCTATATTGCTTTGCCATGCAGTTTATGGGAAAGGTGAAAGAGGTCATGTAAGCAGAATGGTAATGGAAATGCATGATGGTCATCATAAAAAGAATCCACAAAAAGATATTTAACAAATTGTCATTGTGGCCCTCGGACGCGACTGAACGAAGACCCGGATGGAAGATATCATATCTAATTCCGATAACGCTTCTTTTCCTCGTCTGTTTCGCTGTATATTTTAATACGCTGTCCAATAAGTTTGTTATGGACGACTTCCATCAAGTAGTGGACAATTACCAGTTAAGAGCCGCGCGATATATTCCCGAAATATTCTCGACGAGTTTGTGGGCCTTTGAGGGAAG
Source organism: Nitrospirota bacterium (assembly GCA_003252075.1). Classification (GTDB taxonomy): domain Bacteria; phylum Nitrospirota; class Thermodesulfovibrionia; order Thermodesulfovibrionales; family UBA6898; genus UBA6898. The sequence goes on along the minus strand of QKDO01000011.1, from coordinate 4,303 downwards.
GAATTCGAATTATTACAGACCATTGTTGTACGTCATCTATATGCTCACTTATGGCGTCTTCGGCCTTCAGCCTTGGGGCTTCCATCTTGTGAACATACTGCTGCACGCAGGTGTATCGGCCCTCGTCTTTCTTACGGTTTCCCGGCTGCTGGTAGACGCTGCAGACAAGAGGAGTTCCCCTGTCTATCTTTCCCCCTCTCTTTGGGCTGCCCTTTTGTTTGCCACGACGCCCATTCACACAGAAGCAGTTGCGTGGGTGGCTGGCGTCATGGACCTTGCCATGTCGTTGTTCTATCTTATGTCGTTTTACCTCTACGTGCGGTCAACAGAGGGAGAAACCGTGCACAGAACGATGTTTTTGCTCTCGGTGACATCCTTCTTTTTTGCCACCCTCTCCAAAGAACCTGCCCTCACGTTTCCTGCAGTTCTTATCACCTATGACGTAATATGCAGGGGGAGAGCTGTCCCCTTTGACGTTCGCGTCAAACGATACATCCCCTACTTTGCCGCAGCGGGCCTGTACTTCATCATGCGAGTCTATGCGCTCAAGGGTTTTGCACCGGTTAAGGGGGATCTGGGGCTGAGTAGCTACGAATATCTCATCAATGCGGTCGTTCTGTTCAGCCGGTATCTCGAAAAGCTGCTTTTCCCCCTGAACCTCAATGTCTGGCATGTCTTTCGACCCGTTGCCTCCCTCTATGAGGCGAAAGGGATGCTATCCCTTCTTGTTGTCGGGACTTTTATAGTTGTTTCCGTCCTTGCCCTGAAGAAGAGTCGTCTCGCCCTTTTCGGGCTCCTGTTCATAGCCATTCCGCTACTACCTGCGCTCTATCTGCCTGGCCTAACTCAGGGAATCGAGAACGCATTTGCCGAGCGGTATCTTTATCTCCCTTCCTTCGGATTTGTAGTGCTTTTGGCCTCTGTTGCGGCCTTGGTGAAAAAGAAACAACGGATACGGGCATCGGCACTGACCGTCGTTTTCACTATTGTGCTTGTCATTTATTCTATAGGGACAATTACGAGGAACTCCGTTTGGAAAGACAGTCTTTCCCTGTGGTCTGATGCGGTAGGGAAATCACCGGAAAGCGCCATAGCCCACCAGAACCTCGGATTCGCCTTGCTCTATGCGGGACAGACTGACGAGGGAAAAAGACATCTGGCAATGGCCTCAACTCTTGATCCAAGAGCTGCAGAGCCGCTTATTACCGCCGGAATCGCGCATGCGCAAAAGGGCCTGATAGACAAGGCTATCCTAAAATTTCATGCTGCCTTGGCTTTAAATGCGGCTTCCCCTGCGGCTCATTACAACCTTGGCCTCGCTTACGATGTAAAAGGATGGACGGATCAAGCAATTGAACAGTACAATACTGTACTGATGCTTCAACCAGACAACGGTTCGGCTCATAATAATCTTGGTATCGCATACGCGAAGAAAGGATTGCCTGACAAGGCTATAGAGCAGTTCGAAGCGGCTGTGAGGTTGAACGGGAGTGATAAGGATTTCCGCGCCAATCTAGAGAAGGCCCGCGAGCTGATGAAGAAGGGGGTTGCAGGGCACCATGGCGCGAGGTAGTTATTTCCAGCGTCTGGAATAAGGGGAACGGCGTACTTTATACTAATCGAACGGGCAAGACCTTATGTTCGTAATTCGCAACATACGGAAAGGAACCTTAAAAGCTTTCTTCTTGAACTTTCTTTATGACTGAAAGAAGACCCGCGCCGAAGTTAAAAGCACTCATCCCGTCCGTCATTATTTTACTCATCTGTTTTGCGGTGTATTTCAGCGCGCTGACGAACGGTTTTGTCTACGACGACGATGCCCAGGTCATTGAAAATTTCTGGATCAGGGATATGGGCTTTATCCCCAAACTCTTCCTTACCGACGTCTGGAAGTTTTACGGTGAGGGAGCCTCGAACTACTACAGGCCGGTGATGCATCTCCTTTACATGTTCAATTACCATATTTTTGGGCTTACAGCCTGGGGCTTCCATCTGGTGAATATCCTATTCCATGCGGGAGTGTCTGTCCTGGTTTTCCTCATCGCGTCGAGAATTCTCGGGAAGACAAGTTCCGACGGCCCAGCCTCTGCTTTCGCCCCTTTCGTTTCCCCCCCCTTCCTTGCGGCCCTCCTGTTTGCTGTGCATCCGATCAATACCGAGGCAGTGACATGGGTCGCCGGACTGCCTGAGCTCTCCTTCACCTTTTTCTCTCTTCTTTCCTTGTATCTTTATATGCGGTCGACAGACAAGGGCAACCTATCCATGGCCGCCCTTTTTCTCTCCTCTCTTTCCTTCTTTTTCGCTGCTCTGAGCAAAGAAACAGCTCTGATGCTGCCTGTTCTTCTCGCAGCATACGATTATGCGTTCAGGAGAGACTCTGTGAGCTTCACCGGCCGTCTCAAGCGATACGCCCCTTATCTCGCGGTGGCAGGGTTCTACTTCATCATGAGGTTCAATGCCCTTGAGGTATTTGCGCCGCTTCGCCGTCATGCCGAGTTGAGTACCTATCAATATGTGATCAATGTCTTCCCCCTCTTCGCCCGGTATCTTGAAAAGCTCCTGTGGCCGGCGAATCTCAGTGCTTTTTACGTGCTTCAGCCGATCTCGAAGCTCCTGAGCGTAAGGGGGATGAGTTCGCTCCTTGTCACGATGGTCTTTTTGACCGTGACGTTCATATTGAGGAAGAAAAACCCTGCCGTTTTTTTCAGCCTTGTGCTGATAGCTATGCCGCTCCTGCCAGCTCTTTACATCCCCGGCCTCGGTGAGAACAGTTTCACCGAGCGGTATCTCTACCTGCCTTCTGTCGGCTTTGCAATGCTCGCAACGCTCGGCATTGTTCGGGTATTCAGCGCCATAGGGCATCCGGCAGTTGCAAAGGCGATCCTGTTCCTCATTATCGGGCTGTTTTCCGCCGGAACGGTTCTGAGGATCCCGGTCTGGAAGGATAATCTGAGCCTTTGGGCAGACACGCTGCCAAAGGCCCAGGGTAGTGCTATCCCTCAGGCTCTCATGGGTGACGCGTTGCTCGGCCTTAAACGGTATGACGAAGCGATAGGTCACTACGAGGCGGCGCTCAGAATCAACCCCAACCTTATGGTGGCCCACCTGAACCTCGGGGTTGTCTATAAGGAAAAAGGCTTGCTTGATGAAGCAATCGAGCAGTTCCGCATCGCCTCCCGACTGAACCCCCGTTCGGCTGGGGCCCATACAAATCTTGGCGTGGCCTATGGAAATAAGGGGTGGAACGACAGGGCCATAGAGGAATTCCGGACAGCCCTTCGCCTCAATCCTTATCTTGCAGGCGCCTATATGGCTCTGGGGGACGTATATAGCAGCGAGGACATGATCGACGAGGCGATAGCCCAGTACCAGGAGGCGATCAGAATAAACCCGGATTTTGCCGACGCCTACAACAACCTTGGGATCGCGTACGGGCGGAAGGGGATGTTTATGAAGGCCGTGGAACTGTTTGAGACCGCGGCCAAGCTGCGCACCGACGAACCTGCATATCATTACAACGCCGCCAGGGCCTATCAGGAGATGGGCATGGGTGACAAGGCGCGGGAGCACCTGAAGAGGGCAGCGGAGCTGGAGGCAGGAACGCGGTGAAGGGACTTCAGGGGTTGCCGCCGAAGACAAACTCTCTTCAGATAGCTGCCGTCATCGCAGCAACTTTTGCGGTCTACCTCAATATCCTAGCCAACGGCTTTGTCATTGATGACAGCTTTCAGATCATCGGTAACCGCTGGATCAAGGACATCGGGCACCTCCCCGAGATATTCAGTTCCAATTTCGTACTCGGCGGAAAGACCGCTTTTTACCGGCCGGTGGTCCATGTTTTTTACATGATCAGTTATTACCTCTTCGGGTTGAAGCCCTGGGGGTTTCACCTGATGAGCATGCTGTTTCATGCGGGGGTATCGGTCCTGGTGTTTCTCACGCTGAGGCGACTTCTGGTCAGAGTTTCTGTAAGACCGGAAAAGGGCGGGGGCACCCAGCCCTTACACAACGCTGCCTTTACCTTGACCTCAACCTTTTTTTCACCTCCCTTTGTAGCTGCCCTGTTGTTTGCTACCCATCCGATCCATACGGAGGCGGTGGCCTGGATTTCGGTGACAGACCTCTATATGACGTTCTTCTATCTTCTTTCTTTCTACTGCTACATCCGGTCTTCTGAAGAGGGGTCGTCGGGAAGGGCTGCCTATGCGTTTTCCGTTGTCTCGTTTTTCCTGGCTACCCTATGCAAGGAGCCTGCACTGACCCTTCCTGCCATGCTTGTTGTTTATGATTACGTCTACCGGAA
>QKDO01000046.1 GCA_003252075.1 Nitrospirota bacterium | reverse complement strand
TATTTATTAACTAAACTTAATTGGACTTGTGATGCATTTTTTGAAATCATAGAAGTTAGATAATAACTTGTTTTCGAGATGAAGATTTGTGGCGACAATAACATTCATAACTGTTCTTTTGAGAAGTAAGGCAGATTGATATGAAAGTTGAAGATGGCGGTGCTACATTTTCACTTATCTGCAAAAAATGCCTGACCCCCGACGAACTTGATCTTGTAACAAGTCTTGATGGTGTGGATAAGGTTCTCGTGGACAATAACGCATTCACAGTAGTATTCAAGGTCGACAGCTTCTTAGATATTACAACCTCTACGGTTATCAACGCTCAGCAAGCTATCAAGAAAACACTCCGTAATATTTCTCGTTCTAATACCTCCCCAGACTTCAAGGAATACGAAAAGGGTGCTTGCACTGGATTGGAAGAGTTAAAGGGATAAACGCATCTCTCTCGGGGGAGCAAATTCGATTTATCGCCCTTTGTAGTTTCGTTTATCCTACCTGAGCTCGCCTCTCGTTCCGATTACCTGCCGATTAGCCCCGCAAACCTTTATTTTACGCCATCGTTTCGGGTTCGATTCCCGCCGCCTCCACCATGAAAGTTGTTGATATTCAATTATTTTGTGTCTTTTGTACAAAAAAAAATAACCAACCCAAAAGTCTCTTTTGTCAATGCCATGCATTGAACTTCTTAAAGTATTACTTGAATATTAAGGCTTATTTCTGACGCTCCCATTTCTCCCCCACTACTTCAGCCAAAGAGTCTGCTCAGAGAAAATTCTCAAAAAAAGCATTGCTTCACTGCACTATTTATTAGTTTCCTTCCGATATTGCAGGAGAGGTGAAAGTCGCATCGCCGTTATGTTGCAGTGGGCGTTTAGCTCAGGAACTACTATGTGCTCTATCACGACCGACGCCAACATGTCGTAAGACCAGACTCTTATGCAACATGAGGGTTGTTTCTTATGATCTGCATCATACACAGGGAGCACGATCCCCTATATTCTTTAAGTAAAGGTCGCAGCAGTCTGGCATACCGGGACATCGAAGCAGCCCCCTGGCAGGATATGCGGAACTGATCAAGAGGGCGCGGCAAGAAACGGAAAGGGCGTGTGCCGCCGGAACAAACAGAACACTCTCAAGGGCATGGAGAAGGAGGAGGAGATGAAGAGGCTTTTCGCAATTTCTGTCGTCGTAGTTCTGCCGCTGGCCTTTGCATTCGGCTTGGCAGCGGGTGAGAAAAAGGAGGTATCTTTTCCAACCGATTGGCGGAGTTACACCCACGTGAAGTCAATGGTGATTCCGGATAAGAACCATGGTCTCTACGGCTTTCACCACGTCTACGTCAATGGCAAGGGGTTGACAACCTTAAAAGGGGGAGGCAGCTACCCTGAAGGAAGTATTTTCATTGCCGTCTTTTATGATGTAAATACGGAAAAGGATGGCTCGGTCACCCAAGGCAAGAAGCTGCGGTATGTCTATATGAGGAAGGATGCGTCTGCGAAGGAGACGGGGGATTGGGAGTATGCCGTTTTCGACGCTGATGGCAGGTTCGTTGAGAAAGACCCGAAAAAATGCTACGAGTGCCACACCGGGGTAAAGAGCTCGGACTTTATCTTCTCTACATTCATTGAGTAGCAAAAGAGATGGTAGGGAGGCAGCGCCCGTCGTCTCTTTCCCCCTCTACGCATGTGGCGCAGCATGGTTCCGGCGGATATCCTTGATAGCCTTCCGATCCGCTGTGGCTTCGACAACAAGGTAGGGGAAAGCGGATATAACATGCAGATAACCCGGGAACTTGTCGGCCACAAAACTTTTCGACTAGCTCAGCCACAACAGGTTAACCCTGATTTTCACGCCATTATTCTATCATGGAGCGCTATATTGCTCAGGTAGCTTCTAAAAGGGGAAACATACGCAGGCAAAAAGGCATAAAAAGGGCGTAAAAGCTAACTGCCAGACTGCTTCATATTTTTCCACCTTTTTTCAGACACCGCACGGTTATTGCATTAGCCATCAGGTGACATTCTTATCACGGGCACGAAAAAATTTTTTGTTAGTTCATTATTGCATTCTAGGACTGGTCGTACCGATTGTATACTGATAGACATTGAAAACCTTGATGCTCGTCGTCGCGGGTTAGGGGCCTGTCGCCTCCACCATGAATAAGGTTTATTTTCAATAAGTTAGCCTTATTCATACCCTATGTGGTCTCGCGGGTAGCCCTTCCCTGCTTCAATCCGTCTGATTCGTACCCTGTTAGTTCAGAATACTTCCTGTAACACGCGAGCTCTCGATCGGCCATAATGAAGGTTTTTCATCAAAAGGCTTTTTATAAAGATGACAGGTCTCGAGAGGACTTCCATTGGGGCTAGCTACTTGGAGAATTGTTCTTCAAAGCCCTCTTGCTGTATCCGCTCCTCAATAGCCTTGAACGTATCTTTATAGTTGTCATTCGATGGGTCCAGTTCCAGTGCCTTTTGAGAGAATGTCTCAGCTTCTTTGAGGTTTGTTCCCAAGCGATAAAACATCCACGCAAGGTTGTTATAGGCGTCTGCAAGGTCAGGTTTCTTCTTAATGACCTCGCGATAATATCTCTCCGCTATGGAGTATTCACCCTTTCCGTAATATATATTCCCGAGATAGAGATAGGCAGTCGGAAGGTCTTTCGCCGCCTTTTTGTATTCTTCAACAGCCTCTTCGGTTTCACCCTTCTTTTCGTAGGTCAATCCTAGGTTGATGTGTTCCTCCGGACTCAGCGGGTCATGAAGAACGATGATTTTGGGAAGGGCACAAGACGCTGTTGTCAGAAAGAAGAAGAAAAGAATCAGAAAAAATGGTGCCTTTATCCATAGCGGGTCGGAGTCTGTCCTTGTCATTTCTTCTTTATCAGCAGGGTCCAAAAGTCTGTTCTCCTCCAGCTTGTGAGAAGAGCATCGTTTCCGATAAGTGCGTGTTCTTTCTTTCCTGAATTCACGATAATGCCGTCGTTTTGGTATCCCACAACGACCATGAAATGATTCTTCTGCCAGATAGAAAAACCGTAATCGACCATGACGATGAGCGGGTAACCTGAGTCTATTTTTTCCTTGAGATCCCGTAAGCTGCCGGAATAACTCAGGGCAAAAAAGCCTTTCCGCTGCGGATAGAGCTCCATATCGATACTAAGGGTGCCCCCTGCGGACTTACTGAACAGATCGCTTGCGATCTCTCCGGGAGATATGCCGAGTCCCTGGTAATTGAGAACCCCCGCAAGAGAAGCTGGTCCGCACTGATAATCCTCCTGCGGGAAGAAGGGAATGTTCCCAAGAACCACCTCGCTGTGGTCAGCAGTCGGCGGCGCGGATGCGCAAGCACAGAGCATGATGCAGGAGAAGGCAATTACCGACAGCAATCGAATTTCCATCTGTATCCTATGCATGCAATAAAGCGGGCAGGAACGTCTTCCCGCCCGCCGGAATCTGACGCTGAAAATCGTTATTTAACAATCACCCTATGCCCGGTGAGTTGTATTAAGACCACCACAAGAATTGCGATTACAAGAATACCTATGATGATACCGATGCCGCTGTCTCCGCCTACTTTCAGGGTATCGAGTTGCTTGGCGACATTGTGGAGCTGCTGGTCGCTTAGCTGTCCAAGTCTGGCCTGGATCTCATCAGGGGTAAGTCCTAAATTCGCCAGTCTTTCTTTGACCATTTTTTGTTCCAGGGCCTTCTGCAGAGTCTCGAGGTCAGTAGCCCTATCGGTCGGGACCGGAAGAAGAATGCCTGACGGCGCAAAAGATGCGTCGACTCTCGGGGCAATACCAATGATAAATATCGCACATGCGAGATATGCCGCGATCGACTTCATGAAAGGAATCGACATTTCATTCACCTCCCTCCCTTTTCAAATATGAAACAAAGCTTAATCTTCAGCTTGCATGACCGCTTCCGTAAATACCGTTGGCAGGCAGTTGTGCAAAAATATTATAAATATGCACAAAAAAAATCACGTTAATTTTTCTTAATAATCCAGGTAAAACAACATGAGACATTGATTTTAAAGATGCTTTACTGATGCGGCAATGTAATGCCGTAACATTCTACAATGAGCATATTTCTTTTGGAAAGAGTGAAGTCGCCGGCGGATTGGTGTCGCCTAATGGTCAGTGGAACGTAGCATACTGACCCAATCTGACATTGTCCGTCGGACCACGTAGTGGCTAATACAACTCAAATCGCATTCAGCAAATACCCGCTCTGCTAGAAGGTGAGGCACAGCGCTTCTGCGGTATCAGGAGAGCCTTTGAGGGCTCCTCATCACATCTTTTTTCATGAAGCGCCTTTGGCTTTTGTTGACCCCGTAAGTCCGTAACGATAATTTTTTGATAAGATTGTTTTCATGCATGGGATAGCTATATCTTTTCCATTCGAGAGGATTATGGCCTGTCGTGCTCAAAGGGAACTGTCATTGTGCGGTCAAACCCGTGGCTTACCTGTCAATGAGTTATGAGGCTGTTCAATGCTGCAACGCAAATTCATGAAGTAAAGGGGGATCGCCAAACTGATAAGCAGGACTCCCTGGCCCATGATGAGAGAGTTAACGCCTGCAAGGGTTATAAGATAAAAAGATGTAATCAGGGTACCGATTATGCTTCCGAATGTCGAAAGGGCATAGAGCGTTCCAATCGTCTTGCCGGATGTGTGAAGACTGCAGATCATGAGTTTTGCCGTATAGGGGCTGACGATTCCGAGAAATACTGCGGGGATCAGAAAAAGAATCGAGGAGGCTATCAAGGGGCTTGTCCTTATCCCCAGGTCTTTCATGAATATCCAGTCCGAAATCGGTCCGCTGTATAACGGGAACGTCAGGAAGAGAATGCCCGGAGCAACGATGATAAGGCTTAACTTTCTGGAAGACGGATTGATATCAGCGAGTCTCCCACCCGAATAATAGCCCGCTGAGAGACCTGCGAGAAAGACACTGATCAGGCTTCCCCAGACAAAGACAGAGCTGCCGAAGTTCGGGGCGAGCACCCGGCTGCCCAGAATTTCAAATGACATAACTATGGCACCACAAATGAAAACCACGAACTTTATCATGTCGTTATCTCCTCATTGCGCACCTGACTTCTGGTGTTGATAGAGATTTACGGGAGCAAAATCGTCAGTGAGGACCTTGGCCCCCTCCCACTCATATGCCCCGGAGAGCTCGTATCGCGCTGCAAACTCATCCAGATCAATGTCGAACTTCTTTGCACTTTTGATTTTAGCGGCCCTGATTTCGACCCCATCCTTGTCTTTTATCTTACTGCTTGCCGTCGCCACAAAAATAAAGTTGCCCGACTTCTTCCCCTTGAAAATATAGAGACAGGGAAAGGCATTCTTGTAGGTCATTACCATAGAATCGAAGAACTTGTTTCTGAACGGGGAAGTAATGTTGGCAGCAACGACACCGCCTTCTTTGAGTTTGCTCTTAATCTCTCTGAGAAACTCAAGGGTTGTGAGATGAAATGGAATATAATCATTTTGATAGGCATCAAGAATGATCCAGTCGTATTTCTTTTTGCTCCTTTTGACGAAAAGCCGGCCGTCATCGGCATGCACTTTCATCTTCTCGTTCTCTTTAAAATAAAAATACTTTTCTGCGACAGTTACCATATCCGGGTCTATCTCTGCGATATCAATAGCAGCATCCGGATAGCGTCTGGTAAAGTATTTGGGCATGGCCCCAGCCCCGAGACCAACAAAGAGCACGTCTTTCGGGTCATTGTCCAGAAAGGCGAGAGAAACAAAGCCCATCTGTGTGAACTCAAAGAGGAGCCGGTCGGGTGCATTTATGTAAATGCCTCCCTGCGCGTACTCCCTTTTCTGATTTCGCACATAGCGCTCGTTCTTGACCGTATCATCTATGACAGAGATATATTGGTAAAGAGAATTCTTCTCGAAGATAATTTTCTCCGATGTTTCGAGAGCGAACCCCTGCAGGGGGAATAGAGCAAAACAAAAAACCAACAAACATACTATTCTCGCCATGATAACTCCTTAAATGTGTTTCTGCCGGGCAGATTCTCGCTGGCCCAAGAAGATCCGGGGCAACTACTGATGTTCAGGCAGCAGGCGGAGAAAGACCGGAAAGGCATTCGCAGGGATTACTTCGAAAGACATGCGATTGCATGTGCATTTCACGAGTGCATGAAAGACGATACATAATAGCGGGTGATTCCGTTATCGCACATAAGCCCCGCTTTAACGCGCTGTTCCTTAATCGCGGGTGTGCGTCCATTCTGCCGATAGCATTTTTGATATGCAGGTGTACACCGTTATGATGCCCGGCAGACATTCCTTTATGCAATGATCCGTCATGGAGCAAAACATGATCATCGCTGCTGTCATGGTGATAGTCAGTAGCGTGCACGTGGTTGTGGTAGAGAGGCAGAAGAAACGTAATGCTGAGCAGAGAGATCAGGCAACGCGTCAAAGGCGATCCAACTCGTTGAGGGCTCGTAAGGGTCATACTGTTAGTTTACAACCCTCCCCCAAGGTTAAGAAACATGTTTTTCATAGCCCTTCAACTGCCTGTCTCGCCGCTCTTCTGCCTTCATCCACAGCCGCAACCCAGTGCTGATGTCCATTGAGCTCGGCATGGGCAAAGGCAATGCGTCCAAAGGGTTTGCGGATAACATCCCGTGGTGCAGGATTTCCGTTCTTGCCGAAGTAAAAACCGGGTTGCGGATTTACATATGCATATGCCCAGCGATTCAGGATAATGCCGGCGATGTCCCTATTTGCTTTAAAGTCTACATCCGAAAAAAGTTGCTTCATCTGCCCTACGATCAGGGACTCGAACTCGGCATAGCTTGTCCCAAGAAGCTTCTTCCTGCCGCTTTCTCCTTGTTCCTCAATTGGCACTCCCGGGCGATGAAATGAGACATAGAAGGTAAGCACCGTGGGCTTATCAGGATGCAGAGGCGGGCGATAATTACCCACATACATAGGTTTGCGGATGTTACAGCCGAACCCGAAGCCGCTGAACCACTTGCAGGCCGTAAACCCAAGCCGGTAAAGGAATCGCCAATTCGTTAGAGCCACGTTCACTACCAGTATGGGGGAGACGTGGAACTCATTATAGGCTTTAGCATGGCTGGCTGGCAGGCCTGATACAACCTTCCGCGTCAAACGGCCGCCACATGCCATTACGACGCTTCGGGCCTTGAGACGGTAGAGTTTTCCATCGCGCAGATACATAATATGTGCGTTCTTTCCCTTCACTGAGCCGTCTTCTTGCTCGACACGAACAACAGAGGAACCAAGTCTTAAACGCACTTTGTTACCATCGCGATCCAGAACTGAGAAGCGCACGCCTCCGTTCTGGATATCTGCAAAGCTCTTGCCGCCTTCAATGGCATCGGAGATGAGAGCCTTAATGAAATAGCGGGAAAAGCCGTCATTGCCGCCCGGAAATGAATGCCAATGACTGTTCCTCAATGAACGATGGCCCTGAAATTCAGGGAATCCAGGCATCGAGACCTGAAGCGCTGCATAGGCGCTGATGACGTCGCAGCCGAGCCCGACCACACTGGCAAGCACCGGATCGGCAAATCGTGTTATTTCCGGATCAAGCTTCAGAATCTTTTCCAGATAATTCTTATAGGTCATGGAATCAAGCCAGCGGCCGTAATCATCACCGTCATATTGGCGATCTGTTATATTCCGCCATCGAAGGAAATCTTTTCTAACCGTTTCCGAATATGGTGTTCCTGCAAGCTTGTCTTCCCAGAAACCCGCCACCCACTTATCGGGGACCCCCTGTCCCTGAGCGTCATAATAGTGACCAATGCTCTTTGAATCAAACCAAAGCCGGTAACCGAAGTTTGTGGTGTCAAAGTCCAGAGGCTTCAGTTGTGGTGACAGCTCACCATATTCAAATTCTGCAGGTATCCCCAGCTCGTTATATATATCGTATCCGGGGATGCCGGGTCGGTCAATGACGCCAAAGGCATTCGAGCCCTGCGGCCCGATAAGACGCTGTCCCTGCACCATGAAGTCATTCCTCTTTGCAACGCCTCCGAAGATCGGATGATTTTCGAGGATAAGGCACTTCGCCTGCTTTGAAGAGGACTTTATATATTCATATGCGGCCCCTAATCCGCTGAGGCCTCCCCCGACTATAACGAGATCGTATCGCTCACCGGTATCGAAAATCTCCTGGTTAGACGTAGTGTAGGTACCGTCTTCAATTGACTGAAAAGCCCTGATGACCTCTACCGTATTGCCGTGTGAGGCGGCATAATCGCCAATCCCTCCGAAGCCTTCCCATGCCGAAGGCAGTGATTGAGCAAAGAGCTTTATAGGAGCGGAAACATGGAGAAGGGCAGCGCCGCTGCCAATCAATACGCCATTAAGAAAATCTCTGCGCGTTATCCTCATTATACTTGTCATTATAGCAGGAGATTTGATGGATTTGCGTTATGACATTACATCAGCAATAGAGAATTTTAGCTGCTCCAGAGATGTGAAGCCCTGCATGAAACTCTCAGATCCAGCTTTTTTACCGAAGGTGTTTTATTCCGATTGTACTCTTCGTGGAGTTTTGGTTTCCTGAAAGCGAGGACTCGCCGATGAACATCGCATACTAACTTTTTCTGACATTGTCCGTCAGACCAAGTAGTAGCACCTACATTACTCACGAGATCACTGGTTAGGCCGCCTCATCATCTAACGTTGTCATTCCGGCTTGTCCGAAATCTTTCTTTGTTTTCAGGCGGATTCCCGCGATCCCTGACAGGCAGGTACAGGCTCCGCTCGCTGGGGCGCCTACTTCTGGCGTGGGAATGACACAAGGTAAGGTTTTACGTATGACCTCCTGCGTGACTCATATCGCACGCCGCAAACATCCCGCCCGGGAGAAGATCGGGCACAGCGCGTCTGCCCTCTAGCGATTACGTTTCCCCTCAAAGGGCATTCACCCCGAACCTCACGTGAAAAGGATTTTACGCTGTCGTACTCAAGAGAAAAGGTATTACGTGTGGCACATCCTAAAGCATTTCTCCCAGGTCAGCAAAAAAAAACTTGGGCTTAGAGTTGATCGAGGTTCACGCTTACCTTCTGCCCTGAGGAATGCTTTAGGCTTCCCTTCTCTGTCACGGGCCAGCTAACCACATTCAGCAATTCAGGCATTATGACATTTTGTATTCGCTCAAACTCTAAACCCAAAGTGTTTTCAATAAAATCTTACTCTTAGGTTACGGTCCGTTTCCGCCAGTTACCCCCTCGTAGATGTAAATATTCCCGACCAGCTCGATTCATACCCCATATCAACTTCTTCCTCAGCCTTACCGCTCCTGTCAGATGGATCTCTTCTTGCCAGTCGCTGCAACAAGGACTTTCGGTCATATACCGGTGTGCCGGGATACAGCCCTGAATCCCTCACAATCGTTGCCAGCAACTGTATTTTCAGCTTATTCATATTTCTACTCCTGATTATGTTTAAGCATTTTTTATGCCATTATCATGATTGAGATAGCATCTTTCACTTCCGGCAACTATACCTGCCAAGACAGGGTATGAAAAAAAGGATAAGGCTGCGGAAACATAGTAACTTCAGGGGAGTGGCGAGCAGTATAATTAGGCTTTAGATCCGGAGAGTTATGCACCGTAATGCACCCAGAGCATGATGTTCAGTATGCCCACAGAAACGTAAGCCTGATGGAAACCATGCGTTTCATGCGGCACAGTGAACATAAAGCAGGCGATTCTGCCGCACATATCAGTGTAATCTGACTCTTAATGATGCAACTGTATATTTTGGATACGCTTTCCCCATGTTTTACTCAAATTTGGGCAGTAACGGGATGCATCGTTTACATTTTCATCGCGCATACCCTGTGGATGTTCTTCCTTATGTGTAAATACCCTCGGTTTTCACTTGCATTTTTGGGAAAATCCCCATATTTTTATATAGCGCTTGTGCAACAACGTGTTTTCGCAACCAAAGGGTAACATGAAAACAGCAGTTGCATTTATCATCTTAGTTGCATTCTGCCTCTCGGCATATGCGGCAATGCCCGTCAACCGGCCAGGTATCACAAAAGATGCCGAGGTTGTAGCTGCCCGGGGGGAAAGCTGGGTGCGTTTCATTACACAAGAAGATTGGATGGCCGCGGTGTCACAGCAGGAACTCACCTCAGGAGATGCCCTCAGAACCGGCTCCTATGGCAAACTTGATATCCTTTTTGTGGACGGCACGCAGATAAAGGTCCACAGCAAGACTTCCCTGTTCATTAAACAAGTAAAGAAAACCGCAGCAGGGCAAGGGACGATCCTGGGGCTGCGGTCAGGAGAAATCTGGAGCAGAGCAAAGTCGAGTCCTGATGCCCTGAGGATTGAGACGCCCTCTGCGACGGCAGCCATCAGAGGCACGGACTGGGATATCGTCGTCGATGACAGGGGAGCAAGCTATCTTACAGTGCTGAAAGGTACGGTTGAGCTCGCTAACGACCTGGGCAAGGTGATCGTTGCTCCGGGAGAGCAGGCCATGGCAGAGGTGGGCAAACCGCCGGTCAAGATATTTCTTGTCCGACCCAAGGAACGGGTTCAATGGATAATATCCTATCCCTTTGATGTTGCCGGGAGTGTCCCCTTTTATTCCTTCAGAAAAGATGAGGTCATAACGTTGCTTGATACGGCCAGGGAGAAAGTTCAGCAGGACCCTTCTGACATGCGCTCCAGGCGTTTTCTTGCGGGTCTGCTCTTTGACCTGCGTGTATATGATGAAAGCCTCTCGAACTTTGAAGAATATCTGTCAAGAGAACCGAACGATGCTGGCGCTCTTGCTTTCACAGGACTTATCCTGCTCAGCAGAGGAGAAACCGACGCGGCTGCTTCCCGTTTTGACCGTGCAGCCGGTATCAGCGGCAGCAAAGGATCTCCTGAGGCAGTCGCTGGTATGGTAGGTGTCTCTATACAGAGAAATGAGATCGGGAAAGCTGATGCCCTCCTCTCAGCTTATGCCCAGCAGGACCCATCACCGGTAACAGGAGTAGTCCTGGCGGGATTCAGGGCATACCAGGGGGAATTTACCAAGGCAATTGCGGTCTGTGATGATTATTCGGCCCGGTTCCCCGATGACGAGCGCTTTCCCGCCCTTGCAGCAGACTTTTCCCTCACGCTGGATGAACCAGCAAAAGCAGCAGCATATCTCGCTAAAGCCTTCGCTATAAACCCTGACTCTTCTTTGGCACATGCAATAGCGGGCAGGTCCCATTATCTGGAAGGAAGGGGAGAAGAGGCCGAAACCGCCTACCGCAGGTCGCTCGTCATTGACCCTGCAAATGCTGAAACCTTGCGTGAGCTGGGCCAAGTACTTATGGAAAGAGGGTACTATGAAGAGTCAGACCGGGCGCTCACGAAAGCGATAGAGGCGAACCCTGATAGCCACGCCTCCTGGTCAAAGCGCGGCATGCTCATGAACTGGCTTGAGGATATCAGAAAGTCCGAAGCGGAATTCAGGACAGCGGTAGACCTGAATTCCGCTGACTATCAGGCCATCGACGGGCTCGGCTTCATTGCGCTCAAATCCGGGAAGACACAAGAAGCTATTCAGTATTTCCTCAGGGCAAGCACACTAGAGCCTAAATTTGCAGAACCGCACATTTTCCTTGCAATAGCATACTACCAGCTTGAAGATGTCGGCCGCGCAATGGAAGAACTGCAACTTGCCATAGTCCTTGACCCAAGGGACCCTGTTCCTCACGTCATACGCTATATTATGTATCAGGACAGGTACAGACCCTTTGACTCGATACAGGAGGCCACCAGGGCTCTTGAGCTTCTGCCGAACCTGAAGAGCGTCAATCCGGTCGAGACGAATCAGAAAGCTCTTTCGAACCTCGGATCTGCACTCCTGGGCCTGGGCATGAGGGAATGGGCATCGAGCTATGCTGATGAGTCCTTTGACGCCTTTGACGCGTCTGCGTATTTCTTTACGGCGAACAAGTTTGAGGACAACCCCTTTGTCTACGTCAGTCAGCTCATCCAGGGCTTCTTGACCGACCCGCTTTCGATAGGTCATTACAACCGGTATGAGCAGATCGTTCCCAAGCCTGTCCAGCAGCTCACCCTCAATACGACTCTCGGCAGCGAGGACGGCGGATTCTCACGCAGGCATAAGGTGCATTATATCGGTTTTTTCAGGGAACCTTTTCAGGTCAAATATATCCTGGACTGGGAGAATCACGAAAGCGACGGGTTTCGGAAGAACGGCTACTCGCAGGGGAACCTCATAAGCTACGGTGTTGGTATCAAGCCGGACTATCGAAACGGCTTTTTCATTTACGGAGGCATTGACAGGTCAAAATACGGCGACCCCGGAAGGACGGACGCGAGTTCCGAACCGAACGATACGATACGTTGGAACTTTTTCAGCATCAATACCGGCTACAACCACCGCATCGGCAACAAGAACAATATCCTGCTCAACTTCTATTACGAAAAGGGAAAGCAGCGCATAGACAATCCCGATCCGTTCGGCACAGGACTTACCGCTGCGCAGATAACAACGATAAATGCCTTCGGCCTGGATTTCGCACGGCTGTTCTTCGACTTGGGCGTCTATGATGTTTCCTCCTGCAATCAAGTCCCATCATATGCGATTGACCTTGACGGCACCTTGCCGCTGGTCTGCCCTTCTGCCGTGCTCCAGCCGAGCGTCTTGCCGTCATCGATCGATCTCAATCCTCTGCACCGCTCCACCTCAACCCATGAGGGATTCAACTACCAGCTGAAGCAGGTATTCAATGCAGGTGACCATCACCAGATATCCTACGGTCTTGAATACGCGCATATCATTAACGATACCAGTATCGAAAACAGCGTCGTGTTCAACGGCCCCGCGCTGTATTATGCATGGCCCGTGCAGGTAGTAGTGGTCCCGTATTACGAATCCGGGAGGGATGACCTCAAGCTGCGCATCGTCAGCAACGCTGTTACCGCATACCTCTCAGACCGCTGGAAACCGACAGAGAACCTCATGATTGAAGCCGGCATGTTCTTCGAATCATTCAAGTCGGACCAGTCGGATGCAGAGAATATTTCGCCACGGGTAGGGTTTGCCTGGAAATGGAGTAACCGGCATATCCTGAGGGCGGCATACCAGAAACGCCTGCTGGAAATATCGGACATAACACTTGCCCCGGTGACCACGGCAGGGCTGTTCTTCGACTGGTATGACTGGTTTCTCACCCCCGGCATGCAGGTCACCGACTACCAGGCAGTATTCGAATCGCGATGGAACAGCAGACTCTTCACGGTTGTCGGAGTTGAGCGCCGCGACCTGGGATACCCCAGAACAACACCCTGGTCTACCACAAAGAGCAGAACAGACATTTTCTACGCCGCGATCAATAGCGTCCTGACAGATCATCTCGGCGCATACGTTCGTTACCGTTATGCGAACAGCAAAGTGCTTGAGGGGTATTACCGGGGCAATGCCCTGCCGCTTTTGCCCCGGGAAAGCTTGAGGGCCGGACTCGAATGGGTATATCCGCAGAATATCAAAGCCAGCCTGTCAACCGCCTATGCCTCCCACTGGTATGGCGATGAAGAAAACAGCTATAGTATGTCCCCGTACTGGACCACGGATTTCTCCGCCACATGGGAGCCGTTCAGGAAACATGTCATGGTCTCACTGCATGTTACCAACCTGTTTGACCAGGACTACGAAACCGACATAATGACGCCTGCGGCCGGAAGGTCTGCATTCCTTACCCTTGAATACCGCTTCTAAATCTCTGCGCATCATGCTCCAGCACGGCGGCGTAGGGCTGCTCTGCGGCGCGGTCGTCCTGCTCTTCAGCCTTACCCCCATAGGAACACTGCTGGAACTGAAAGGGTATGACCTTCTGCATGTACCACGGGGATCCGCCCCGCCCCCGAAAGAGATCGTCCTCGTCGCTATTGACGAACCATCCTTTGCCGAACTTCAGAAACAGTGGCCATGGCCTCGAAGTCTGCACGCAGAACTGATAGATGCGCTCAACAGCTCCGGTGCATCGGTGATCGGCTTCGATATACTGTTTTCCGAGCCCTCACGTGAAGAAGAGGATGCGGCATTTGCTGATGCCCTCAAGAAGGCGGGCAACGTTGTGCTTGCTTCCGATATCAGTGCGAGCGACAATTCCCGGTACCAGCAGGAAATGCTCGTTGAACCGCTAAACGAGTTCAGCAGGCATGCCCGGACCGGACTTGTGACCGTACCCATTGATAAGGACTATGTCCTGCGCCGGCTGCTGACGGTAAGACCCGGAGAACATCTCTTCTCTGAACAGATCGCTTCGCTGTATCTGAAAAGAACAGTAGCCATCCCTGAGCGCGCCTATATATCGTATGTTTCGCCGCCGGGGAGCGTTCCCACGGTCTCTTATTATCAGGCGCTGGATCCTGCAGCGTTCCTTCCTCCCGGGTTTTTCAACGGCAAGATCGTCATCGTCGGCAGGGCAACCACAGCTTCACCTGAGCCCCAGAAGAACCTGGTCGATTATTTTGCTACGCCCTTTCTTTTCCTTTCTTCCGCAAAAAACCGCCTCATGAGCGGCATGGAACTTCATGCCGTCATTACCGACAATATGGTGAACAGTCAGTTCGTTGCCGCAGCCAACCTGATCTGGAAGTCCCTCATCTTCGTGTTCTGCGGTATCGTCGGGAGTTTTCTGCATCTCAGATGGAGACCGATAGCGGGCGCATTTACGACCGGAGTATTCGGCAGCCTTTACCTCGCAGCTGCATACGCTGCCTTCGTATATTACCGTTTGTGGGTACCTACGCTCACTGTTCTTTTTTCTTTCCTCCTCCCGTATGGCATTTTCGGCGTTGTGGCCTATGTCCAGAGCGAACAAAAGAAGCGGGAAATACGGAAGGCCTTTTCCCATTATCTCTCGCCCGCAGTACTGGAAAGCGTCCTCTCCGACCCTGACAGCATCAAGCTGGGAGGGAAAAAGGTATTGGCAACCGTGCTCTTTACCGATATCGCCGGCTTTACCGCCATGTCCGAACAGCTCCAACCCGAGGTGATTTCTAACCTTCTCAACATTTACATGAGCGCCATGACCAGTATCATTCTCCGGAATAAGGGAACGATCGACAAATTCATAGGGGACGCGATCATGGCATTTTGGGGGGCCCCGCTTCCTGACGCCGGCCAGGCACTCAACGCCTGCCGCACCGCCCTTGAGATGCAGGAAAGACTGACAACGCTCAGGAAGGAATTCCGGGAAAAGGGTCTTCCCGAGATCTCTGTCAGGATCGGAATAAATACCGGACCCGTGATTGCTGGCAACATGGGTTCTGCAGACCTGTTCGACTACACGGTTCTCGGAGACACGGTAAACCTCGCCTCACGCCTTGAAAACGCAAATAAGCAGTTCGGCACCGGCATTCTGATCAGCGGGTATACCTATCGGGAGGCTGCAGATAAGGTCACTGTCCGTCCGCTGGGCAATATCATCGTAAAGGGGAAAGCGGAACAGATAGCCGTTTATGAACTGCTCTCCCTGATGTCCCCTCCCCCCTGATATCCGCTGATGCGGACGTTTAGCCGTGCCGTTCAGAAGCGCAGAGGGGCTGAATATTGCAAAACCGTTTGCATATGTGGAAAATGTATAGTGTCATGAGACGCATTTTTTCCCTTGCATGCATAGTCCTCTGCTTCTCCTCGCTGCTCTTTGCGGATAAGACCGCCGAGGTATCTCTTCGGTTCATCAGGCAGGACAACCTCGTGCGGGTCGTTATCGAAGGCGAAGCGGATGTCGTTGATCATGCGAACACGATGATTTCTGCCACAAGCGTCAGGATCGACCTCCCCGTCCCGTTTGACCTGAAGAAACCCGCGGACTTCATCTTTGAGACGGTACAAAAAGACCGTTCGCTCTTCATAGCCACAAAGAACGTTATTGACACAAGGTCGTATAAGCTTTCCTCACCATCCAGGATCGTGATCGAGATGAAGACCCTGCCAAATTTCCAGCCGCAGGAAGGAAAACCTCAAACGCCGGATACAAAAAAACCGCAGATACCGCCTGCCCAGCCGGTGCAGCAGACAGGGGCCCCGGGGCAAACGGAACCGGCAATACCGCTGCCTGCTCTTCCTTTCGCCGCTCCTGCTGCCACACTCAGGACCGTTGTCATCGATCCCGGCCATGGGGGATATGACTACGGCATATTCACCCAAGATTTCAAGGAAAAGGACTTCAGCCTGGCTCTCGCAAAAGACCTGAGTGCACAGCTCCTGAAAAAAGGCATCAGGGCAGTGGTCACGCGAAAGGTCGACCAGTCGCTCTCTCTTGAAGAACGCATTAGTGCTGCCAATGCCCGGTCTGCCGATCTATTTCTGAGCATCCATGCAACACCGGCAGACGCATTCGCTATCACCACGGCTTTTATTGATGATCCGGGAACTGATCCCGTGATCAGGCTGTACAAACTTTCCTTACGTCAGAACAGACACCTTGACAAGAGCAAGGCTATTGCCCGGTCAATCAGTGATGCGATAGCAGAAGTTTTCAAGCCTGGTGCCGTCATGCAGGAGCTTCCCCTGCCGGTGCTCTCGTACCTTGATACCCCCGCCATCTTTATTGAGTACCCAGTGACCGCAAAAAAGACATTTAGCCAGAAAGAGCGGGACAGGCTCATCACCGCGATCGTAAAAGGTATTGTCCCATGAAAAACAGGGCTGACTGGATCTTGCTCGTCATCCTCTTCTTCATTGCGGGCGCTGCCGGGAGCTATTTCTTTATGAAGTATTTCACTCCTTCCACAGTCCAGCCGACAGTCGTTGCGCCTGAACAGCAGTCAGCTGAAGCACAGGACCGTATTGCGGTCAGGGTCCTCCTTCCCAGGGACAAAAAACTCGAGGTGCAGGAGAGAAAGCTCAAAAGAAGGATCAAAAGCATTGCCTTTGCAGAAGCCGTAATCGAGCAATACTTCAAGGAAGCCGCGAACGGATACTCCATTCCGCAGAATGTAAGAATCCTTGGGATCTACCGGGACCAGAATCAGATCCTGTACATTGACCTTTCCGATGAGCTGAGACGCAACTTTCAGGGAGATGCACGTGATGAATTTCTGCTTCTGAAAGGCATGTACGAAACCCTGGTCGCGAATGTGCAGGATTTCCAGGACCTCAAGGTGCTCGTGGAAGGAAAAGAGATCGAGACCCTGGGCGGTCATTTTTTCCTCAAATACCCGCTGAAAAACATCGTCCAGCCGGAATTGAAAGCCGGAAGTACAGATGCTCATGAATAGCAGCAGTCCTATCGGCATCTTTGATTCAGGCATCGGCGGCCTTACCGTGCTCAAGGAGATATTCTCAAAGCTTCCGCATGAACATACCATTTACCTCGGGGATACCGCCCGAGTTCCTTACGGCATTCGTTCACCGGAGACGGTCACAAGATATTCATTCGAGAACACGCGCTTCCTCTCCGCCCGGCAGATCAAGATACTCATCATTGCCTGTAATACCGCCTCATCGGTCAGCCTCGATGCCGTGCGTGAACATTTTCCGGTCTCTGTTGTCGGCGTTATAGAGCCCGGAGCAAAGGCGGCGGCTGCTGCCACGCAGAATAAGAAAGTGGGCGTCATCGGCACGGAGGCGACCGTCAAAAGCAACTCTTACACCCGGGCTATACATGCGATCGACGAATCGATAGCGGTGTTCAGCGTCCCCTGCCCGCTTTTTGTGCCGATCGTGGAAGAAGGCTGGACGGATGACCGGATTACTGAAATGGTTGCCGAGCGGTATCTTTCTGCTATCAGGGAAAAAGGGATTGACACCCTGGTGCTTGGATGTACCCATTATCCGCTCCTCAAGCCCGTACTTACGAAGGTCATGGGCAGCAGCGTCAGGCTTATCGACTCGGCGATCGAGACCGCCCGGCAGATCCGTGATACCCTGACGTCGCTTTCCCTCCTAAACGGCTCATCAGGCCCGGCCAGGCATGAATTTTTTGTGACAGACTCCCCGGACAAATTCCTGTCTGTGGGCGAACGCTTCCTCGGCAGGAAGATCGAACATATTGAGATGACAAAACTCGAGATGGAGGTATAGGCATGAGGCCTGACAACAGGAGAGACGACCAGCTGAGAAGCCTGAAGATGACCCGAAACTTCATAGACACTGCCGAAGGTTCGGTTCTTATTGAACTGGGCAAAACCAGGGTCATCTGCACAGCCTCCATAGAAGAAAGGGTCCCGCAGTTCCTCAAGGACAAGGGCAGCGGATGGGTGACCGCCGAATATGCGATGCTCCCGCGGGCCACGTCGACTCGGACAACCCGCGAGTCAAGCATCGGCCGCGTCGGCGGACGGACCCATGAGATCCAGAGGTTGATAGGGAGGGCACTCCGCTCCGTGGTCAACCTCGAGTCGGTGGGCCAGAGGACCTTCTGGATCGACTGTGACGTGATCCGTGCGGACGGCGGCACGCGCACTGCCGCAATAACCGGGGCCTTTATCTGTCTCCATGATGCCTTTTCCCATGCGGTCAGGAATAACCTTATTGCACGGCATCCGGTCACCGACTTTCTGGCCGCGATAAGTGTCGGCGTTGTCAACGGGAGACCCGTGCTCGACCTCTGCTACCAGGAAGATTCTGCAGCAGAAGTTGACATGAACATCGTCATGACAGGAAATGGCAACCTGGTAGAAGTTCAAGGTACAGCAGAAGGAGTTCCTTTTTCCTTCGAGACCATGAATCAGCTCCTGGATCTCGCCCGGGGAGGCATCTCCCGTCTCGTCGCACTGCAGCGGGATCTTGTCGCCTCAGGATCGTTAACCGGCATTATCTGATCTTCAGCGCCCAGCCATCCGGCGGTCAGCCTTCATATCGCACATTGGCTGAAAACTGTTTCCCTGTGGTAATATATTCAAATTCACGGAGGTGTCCTTGAACGTTTACAGAAGTCTTTTTATATGGCTGTTGATCGGCATCATGATCATCCTGCTCTTCAATCTTCTCAATACCCCCAAGAAGATGCAGGAAGAGATCATTTTTTCCGAGTTCATGAGCAGGCTTGACGAAGGAAATGTAGAAGAAGTCACCATAAAGGAAAGTGAGAACCTCCTTACGGGAAGACTGAAAGACGGGACCAAGTTCAAATCCTACTTTCCGAACGATCCTGACATCTATAAAACACTCAGAAACCTGAAAATCAAAACAACGGTCAAACCCCCTGACCAGAACCCCTGGTATGTAAATTTCTTTTTCACCTGGGGACCCATTATCTTTATCGCTGTCGTCTGGATCTTCTTCATGCGCCAGATGCAGAGCGGCGGGAACAAGGCCCTTTCCTTCGGTAAGTCAAAGGCGCGTCTGGTTTCTGAAAAATCCGTCAAGATAACCTTTGCGGACGTGGCTGGTGTTGATGAGGCAAAGATAGAGGTCCAGGAGATCATCGACTTTCTGAAAGACCCGAACAAGTTCACGAAACTCGGAGGAAAGATCCCTAAGGGCGTATTGCTCGTCGGGTCGCCGGGAACGGGAAAGACACTTCTTGCGCGAGCGATTGCCGGAGAGGCGGGAGTTCCGTTCTTCAGTATCAGCGGCTCTGACTTTGTCGAGATGTTCGTTGGCGTCGGCGCCTCCCGCGTACGCGACCTCTTCGAGCAGGCGAAGAAGAGCGCCCCCTGCATAATATTCATCGACGAGATAGACGCCGTAGGGCGGCACCGTGGTGCAGGCCTCGGCGGCGGACATGATGAACGCGAGCAGACGCTCAATCAGCTTCTTGTCGAGATGGACGGGTTCGAGGGCAACGAAGGTATCATCATTATAGCAGCAACCAACCGTCCTGACGTCCTTGACCCTGCGCTTCTCCGGCCGGGAAGGTTCGACAGACAGGTCGTGGTCCCTCAGCCGGATGTAAAAGGAAGGCTTGAGATCCTGAAGGTGCATACCCGAAAGATCCCCCTCTCCGAGAATGTAGACCTCGGGAGGATAGCGCGGGGCACCCCTGGCTTTTCCGGCGCTGACCTTGCAAATCTGGTGAACGAGGCAGCGCTCCTCGCCGCCCGCGTCTCCAAGACCGTGGTCGAGAACAATGACTTTGAATCGGCAAAAGACAAGGTGCTGATGGGTGTTGAACGAAAGAGCATGATCATCAGCGAGGAGGAAAAAAGGAACACGGCATATCACGAGGCAGGTCATGCCCTCGTTGCGAAGCTCACGCCCGGTACTGACCCCCTGCACAAGGTGAGCATAATCCCCCGGGGGCGCGCGCTCGGCGTCACACAGCAGCTGCCGATAGACGACAAGTACACCTATTCGAAGGACTACCTCATGAAGCGGCTCTATGTCCTCCTCGGCGGGAGAGCCGCCGAGGAGATCGTGCTCCACCAGATGACCACCGGCGCAGGCAATGATATCGAACGCGCCACAGAGCTTGCCCGCAAGATGGTGACGGCGTGGGGCATGAGCGATAAACTCGGACCGGTCAGCTTCGGCAAGAAAGAAGAGCATATCTTCCTCGGCAGGGAGATCGCCCAGCACAAGGACTACAGCGAAAAGACTGCAGTCGATATCGACGAGGAGGTGACGCGCTTTGTAACTGAGGCATATGACGTTGCAAGGAGCCTGCTCGAAAAGAATATCACAACCCTTGAGGCCTTTGCGCAGAAGCTGCTCGAAAAAGAGACGATGGACGGTCCAGAGATCGATGCGATGATCGCCGGCATTAATCCGGAGCTGGCTGCTCCCGCAGCAGCGGAGTGCGACGACACGGGATGTGCCGGCATCGCCTGATCCTCTGCACGATACTTCAAATACGAACGGCGGGACATCCTCCCGCCGTTCGTATTTGTTGAGAACAGCACCATGAGACTCACC
>QKDO01000129.1 GCA_003252075.1 Nitrospirota bacterium | reverse complement strand
AGGAACCGTTCCCTGTGGGGAGAGAATCCGAGACTGTGCGCGAACTCATCCCCCAAGATGAGCGCGTTCAGCGCTTTTGCCCTGAAAAGGGAGATGGTTACCCCGATGCCGACAAAGATTGCTCCGTAGGGTATTTTTGACCACTCAGACATGGAAAGATCCCCGAAAATCCAGAGCATGGCCTTCCGGAGGCCTTCGTCGCTTGAAATGCTCATGAAGAGCATCAGCAGCGCGGAGAAGAGAAAGCTGAGGCCAACACCGGCAAGCAGGAGTCTTTCCGGCCATAACCCTCCCCGTTTCCATCCCATGATGCCGACGATGCTTCCGGTGATCAACGCACCGATAAAGGCGAGCAGAGGGATAGTAAATGTTCCGAGAAATGCAGCCCCCGCCATGATCCCCAGGGCGGCGGCAAGAGATGCGCCACTTGATATGCCGAGAATATACGGGTCCGCGAGCGGGTTTTTCAGGATACCCTGGAGCACGGCTCCCGAGGCCCCGAGCGCCATCCCCATGAGCAGCGCAACAATGCTCCGCGGAGCACGGATCGAAAAAAGTATCTCACGAGAAATCACATCGTTTGTGAACGGGTTTATCATTTGCGGACCCGCCACAAGAGACACTCCGAATACCAAGACTGGTATGCAGGCTATGACCGCGATTCTGAGCGGCATGTTCTTCATCTGATGAGATATCCCGAGAGTTCTTCTACTCCCTGAATGGTACGAGGACCGAGGCGGTAAAGGTGATCGCTCACATAAAAGACCCGGTGCATCCGGACGGCGGGCACGCTCCCGAGGCGTCTGAGCAGTCCTTCCGAAACCCTGTCCATGCCGTTTCCTTTTCCGATAAAGATCACGTCAGGGGCCTGCCGCAGGATCTCCTCGATCGAATATTTCGGGTAGGATGATCGAGTCGTGCCGGCGATGTTTTCCACCCCGAGCATCTGCAAGGCGTCGTCCGCGATGCTGCCCGGACCTGCGACGATGAGCGGCTCAGGCCATATGATGAAGAGAACCTTTGACTTTATCCCCCGAAATTGCGTCACCGCTGCGAGCTGCCTTTGCTGGAGCGCCGCAATTTTCTGCTCAAGCTCCTTGCTGAGTTTCTCCGCCTGGGAGAATGCGCCGACAACAGCGCCGACCTGTCGAATGCCCTCAGGCAGTTCCCTAATACGCTTTGCCCGTAAGGTGAACGTTGGTATCTTCAGGCTGCGCAGGCGCTGCTCAAATGCCTTCGGATTGCCGTCAATGGAGAAGATCGCCAGGTCAGGGCGGAGTGCAACGACAGCTTCGAGAGAAGGATTCGACATCCCGCCGACCCGAGGTTTTTGTGTGGCGGCCTCAGGATAGTCGCAGAAGCTTGAGACCCCGGCGACCCTGTCCTGGACGCCGATGGCGAACAGGATCTCGGTAATATTCGGCGCAAGCGAGACGATCCTTTCCGGTGATGCAGCACAAGCAACGCCAGGCAGAATCCGCGCGATCAATACCGCAACCAAAACCGGCAGGCACCGGAACCAAAGGATGTTCTTCGATGTCTTCACTGCTTCTCCCCTGAAAATAAAAAATCCCCGGAACCGACGGTTCCGAGGATTGCACCCTGTTTCACTTCATCCTCACCTTCCTCCACGGAAAGGGCATTCAGTGACCAGCTTCAGCAGTCAGCGTCAGTATTCTTCTGATCACTTTTCACCGGGTACTGATTACGATCGCTTACAGGCAGGTCTTCTGGCTCTCCTGATTGTTACCAGCCTTCCCATTCGATCCGGAACAGTGGCACACTACCGGCAACAATGTTTACTCTGATTGCTCAGCGTCAGGAATACAGCGGCGGGACCGCTCCCGATTTTCACAGGATTCCCTATTAGGCCTTACGGCGCCTGTATGTATATAGTTTCCAGAAAAAGCATGCAAAAATCAATGTAAATCTCCTCTTGCTATGATTTCGTCATATTTGGTGTGAGCATATGGCTGTGTTGAACTGCTTTTCATATGCGTGATAAGATAAAGCATGCCGCTTTATACCTACGAGGCCATTGATTCTTCCGGCAAGAAAGTAAAGGAAACGATCTCTTCCAATGACGAGGATACGCTTAAGTCAACCCTCAGGGGCATGGGTCTTGTCCCGCTGAGCATCAGAATAAGCGCGGCACGGGAAAGCTCTTTTTTCCAGAGGATATCAAGCGAAGATATTCTGATCTTTACCCAGGAACTGGGCAATCTGCTTGACTCCGGCCTTCCTATTGACCGCGCTCTCTACGTTCTCTCCGAGCATTCCGAGAAGAAGGCTCTGAGGGCGATCATTAAGGAGGTGTATATCGATATTCAGAAGGGGAATACCCTGTCGAATGCCATGGGAAAACACAAGGTCTTTCCCCGCTTATACATTAACATGATCAGGGCAGGGGAGGCTGGCGGCATTCTCGAGGTCGTAATTAAGAGGCTGGTTGGATTTCTTGAAACGACCTTGACATTCAAGAAGGAGATCGTATCCGCGCTTATCTATCCGATCCTTCTGACGGTAGTCGGCGGCCTTGCCGTGACCGTCCTTATGTTATATGTTATTCCGAATTTTTCGAAGATCTTCTCTGACATGGGACAGACACTTCCGCTACCGACCATGCTCCTGATCAAGGTGAGCAGCCTTTTTGCGGATTATTGGTGGGCCTTTCTCGGCGGCCTTGTCAGTTTCGCCGTGCTGATCAGGGTATATGTGAGAACAGCGGAGGGTAAAAGCTATGTGGACAACCTGAAGCTGAAGGTTCCTGTCCTGAAAAAACTGAGTATGAAATTCATTATTGCAAGGTTTTCCCGAACATTCGGCACGCTGCTCCAGAGCGGGGTCCCGATTCTCGAAGCCATACGCGTGTCAAGGGACGTTATCGACAATGATGTTATAGCCCAGAAACTGAGTGTACTGGAAGAGGGCGTGAGCAAAGGAAAGGGTATTTCAGTTCCCTTGCGGGAGAGCGGAGTTTTCCCCGCAATCTTTAACCAGATGGTAACGGTAGGAGAGGAGGCGGGAAGGCTTGAGGATACGTTTCTTCTCATTGCCGACAGGTTTGAAGCTGATACCCGGAATCTGATAAAACGCTTTGTGAGTCTTTTTGAGCCGGTGCTCATCCTGCTGATGGGGCTTGTGGTAGGGCTGATTGTTATTTCCATGCTCATGGGGATCTTCAGCATCAACGAGATACCGATTTGATATATGATGAGATAAAGAGGTACGGAACAAAGGAGGAATAGATGATACATAAGAGGATAGAAAGCCGTTTGAAAAACAGAAAGGGATTCACGCTTATCGAACTGCTTGTTGTTATGGTGATCCTGGGTATGCTCGCTGCCCTGGTAGGTCCGCAGATATTCGGCAAGGTAGGTAAGGGAAAACAGTCTGCTGCGCGGACCCAGATCGAGATGCTCGGTCAGGCCCTTGACAGCTATCGGCTTGATGTCGGCAAATACCCTTCAACGTCCGAAGGGCTGAACGCATTAGTGACGAATCCCGGGGCACAGGGGTGGGATGGCCCGTATCTGAAAAAGGCCCTGCCGAACGATCCCTGGGGCAAGCCCTACCAGTACCAGTCTCCCGGTTCACATGGAGACTACGATCTGTTGTCTTATGGCGGAGACGGAGCTGCCGGCGGAGAAGGTGAGAATAAAGACGTCAACAGCTGGGAATAGCAACGGCGTTACGCTCCTCGAGCTTCTCGTTGTCCTTTTCATTATCGGGCTGGCTACTGCAATGGTGGTTTTTTCCGCCGGCCGGATGCGTGACAACTCTGTTTTCAGAGAGGAAGCGCGCAAAATATACCTTACAGTAAAACATGCCAGGGAGGTCGCCATTCTCGAGCGACAAGATGTGGCCCTAAAGATCGATGAGGAGGCCAACCGGTATTGGCTGGACTACGGCGGGGCCAAAACCTCGGAAATGCATGTGGTACCGAAGAAATATCCTCTTTCAGGAAAGAATCTCTTTTTTTTCCCGAAAGGCAACAGCTCTGGCGGACTCATTGAGATCAAGAATGAAAAGGGGCAGAAATATGCGATCGAGGTCGATCAGGTCCTCGGCACTTCTTCGATCAAGCGGCTTTAGCCTGATGGAGGTCATGGTCGCCCTTGCGATCATGTCAGTCTCTCTTGTAGCGGTCTTTCAGTTGTATTCCCTTGCCCTTCGTTCGATAAAAAAAGCGGATGATTATACCAATGCTGTTCTCTATGCCAGGTCGGCCATGGATGAGGCCTATGCACTCTCAGATCCTGCGGAGGCTTCAGGCTCAAATGACGTAGGGGAGGGGTATAAGGTTGCCAGGGACGTTGCCCTGCTGTCATCATCTGAAGACGGGAAGACAAAGCTTTATGAGATCACGGTCACGGTCAGCTGGTCTCCGTCGGGCAATCTCAAGATCAAAGGGCTCCGGTGCATCTATGGATCTAATGAATAAGAATAAGAGGGGATTTACGCTTGTTGAGCTTCTTATCGCGATCACGCTTTCGATAGTTATTTTTATCATTCTTCTTGCGGCTATGCGTCTCGGGTACAAGTCACAAGCAACAGGAACTGAGCGGAGCGAGCAGGCCCAGAAAGTGCGTATTATCTGCGACAGGGTAGCCTGGCTCTTGAGGGGCACCTATCCTTTTTATCTCAACAAGATAGATCAGCAGAAGCTTTTCTTTGAAGGGAAGTCTGACCAGGCAGGCTTTGTGACCTCAAGTGTCGATGCATATGGTTTAGGGCCGGAGGACCAGGGAGGGCTTAAGTGGGTCTCTATTTTTACGGACAAGGATGGTCTCAAGATACGGGAAAAGGTCTACTTTCTTGAAGACGTCTTTGATGACAGCGGGGGAAAGGTCTATCTGCTTGATCCCGATGTGAACAAAATAGCCTTTGAATATTTCGATATCCCTGAAGGAGAAACGCAGGGCAGCTGGGTTACTGAATGGGACCCGGAAGATAAGGAAACGCTCCCGGCCGCAGTGAAGGTGCAGATGACCATGGAACGCGGGGGGAAGAAGATCGAACTTCCCGAGCTGATTGTGAGGATTACCGCACAGAGAAAAACCGAAGGATAGCCGTCTCCTATTTTATCTTTGCGCCTTCTTCAACGTCTTTTTCCGGCATAAGGATCACGGGTATCCCGTCAGCGCCGGTTGCAGCAAGCAGCATCCCCTGAGATTCGACGCCCATGAGCTTTGCGGGCTGAAGGTTCGTAATAACGACGATCTTCCTTCCGATGAGGTCTTCGGGCGCATAGGTTTTTCCTATCCCTGCAACGATCTGTCTCATACTGCCGGTATCGACCTGAAGGCAGAGCAGTTTGTCGGATTTCTTGACTCTTTCAGCACTGACCACTTTGCCGATCCTGAGCTCTGTTTTTGCAAAATCCTGAATAGAGATAAGGTTGGTCTCTTCTTTTTTTTCTCCCTGCGCTTCAGTTCCTGTATCTGCCTCTCTGGTCATCTTCTTTTCCTTTTCAATCCTCGGGAAGAGCTGTTCACCCCGCGAGGTCTTTATGGCATAGCCGGGGGTCCATTCAATGTCAAAGATCTGCGGGCATTCCCCGTTTCCTGCCCCGCTCTGTCCCGTTTCTTCGATCAAGGATCTTAGACCCAGCTGCGTCCAGATCTTCTCGGCGGTCTGAGGGATAAAGGGATAGAGGGATAAAGCAACCAGTCTGAGGGTATTCCAAAGATCGAACATCACCTCGGTGAGCCGGGCAGTCTCGCTTTTGGCCAACTTCCATGGTTCGGTCTGGGCAATATGATTGTTTGCAGCCCTTACCATTTCCCAGATATGATCAAGAATAATATGGAATTGCAGACGCGACCAG
>QKDO01000049.1 GCA_003252075.1 Nitrospirota bacterium | reverse complement strand
CCATAAATCCTGAGAAGACCGTGGAAGTCGTCTGACGTCTGCTTGATTTCTAACGCCTTATGGGAGAGCTCAAGAGCCTCTTCAGCGCATCCCTTGAACTGGTAAACGAGACCGATGTTCTGGTAACAATTGGAAACCTCCGGAATATCACCGATGGCCTCGGCTGTTTCGAGGGCTTTTTGATAGTAATCGAGCGCCTTGCTTATTTCGCCCCTGTTCTGGTGAATGATGCCCAACTGGTTATAACTGCGGGATATGCCGGCCTGATCATCTGTTTCTTCTGCGATTTCAAGCGCCTTTCTCGTGAACTCGATCGCCCTGATATTGTCTCCCCTCAGCTTATGAAGTAAGCCGATCTGGCCATAAATCCTGAGAAGACCGTGGAAGTCGTCTGACGTCTGCTTGATTTCTAACGCCTTATGGGAGAGCTCAAGAGCCTCTTCATAGGCGCCTTTTTTCTGGTGGATGATCCCGATATTCTGATAGCAGGTCGAGATCATTTCACGGTCCTGGATATGTTCTGCAATATGAAGCGACTGGAAAAAGTATTCCATCGCCCAGTCGTAGTCACCCCGATTCTGATGAACGATCCCCATCTGGTTATAACTCTTTGATATTCCGGAAAGGTTGCGTAATTTTTCGTTCAGACAGAGGGCCTTCTGATGGAAATCCATGGCTGTGTCATAATCACCGCGCTTCTGGTGGGCGACGCCTATATGATGAGAAATTCTTGACTCGAGCTCATGGTCGCCAACAGCGCCTGCGGCATCAAGAGCTTTCTGGAGATAGGAAAGTGCATGATTATAGTCCCCCCGGATCTGGTGCAGCATTCCGATCCGGTGGCTGATCTGGGCGACCTCATGCGCATTCCCGTTCTTCTCGGCTTTCTTCAGGGCCACCATGTGAGATACCAGTTCCTGCCGGTCTGTCTTCATCATGGTCCTATACGCTCAGACGCTCGCCAGCTTTTTTTTCTGCTGGCTGTGGCGGTGACGCTTCTGTCTGCAACGGCATAGGCATCGGGGAGAAGGGAAGACCAGGACAGTCGGATTTCATATTCAGAGTATGTCATCCGTGGGGGTACGGAAACATTCATGGTTACGCCTTTTGTGCTACCGTTGTTGTCATAATTGGAACTGGGTGAATGGCCAGATGTTCCTGTTATGATCTACGGTAACACAAACACACTCTATTTGCCAAAGGACGGAAGGAAACAGGCTGAGGAAGCCCCTGCCCGCGGAGTATGACTATGCCAGGAGGATATCCTGCTCCTCGGGTTCTCTTTCCTCGAAAAGCTGGACCCAAACGCCTTTTTTCGTCAGGAGAAAGGGCATCTCTTTGCCGCATTCCCTGCATTTTCTCAGCTCAGCGGCCTCGATGCCCACCTTTGCAAGTTCAGACGCGACTCTCTGGTGCAACAGCGGTTCATACTTGTGAACATGTTTCATGTCTCTCCCTCCTTCAATCAAAGAATACCGTAAGTCAGAAGATATGTCGAGTGCTGATTCCTGCACAGGGAGCGCAAACCTGCAGGGGTTCCTGCAGGTGCTGGAGGTTCTCTTCGTCCGGTCCCTGCGTCATGCGCGTTTTTATTGCCGAGCATTTTGCTTGATTCGCCTTGATTTTATCTTTTATTATGTATTCAAGAATAGGGTTGTGCATACGGGAAGACCGGGGAATAGCATCATGTTGAGGAGGCAGGAAAATCAGGAGACGGCGAGCAATAATTTTTGATGATGAGCCTTCCGTACTGAATCTGCTGGGTGCGATCCTTTCCCGGCGGGGATATGAAGTCTTATCATTCAGCCAGCCGGTCATATGTCCGGTATATGAAAATAATGGGAACGGCAGCTGTACGAATGAGCATCCCTGTGCGGATGTGATCATAACGGATCAGCGAATGCCGTTCATGACCGGCATCGAACTCTTGCAGGATCAGGCGAAGAACGGCTGCAGGCTAACACCCATGAACAAGGCGGTTATCACGGCGTATCTCAGCGAGAGCGAGCAGAAAGCACTGCAGGAACTGGGAGGGTTTTATCTTGAAAAGCCTTTTCGCGTGAAGGAGCTCACGCAATGGCTTGATGCGTGTGAAAAACGGCTTGATGCCCGTGCTCCTGTCGGGATCATGAGAAGAGAAAAACGCATGCCTGCGCACCAGGAAATTACCTGTTGCATAGAGGATCTGAACAAGACCATGACCGGAATCGTTACCGACTATAGCCCTTCCGGCTTCTGTATGCAGACCACCTTTGACTTTGACGGCGCCAAAGCGGTCAAGGTCATGTCATCCTTTCCGTGCAGCTGCACAACGGTGTCCGTGCGCTGGTCGAAAAGGACAGAGGACGGCCGGTACGTCGTTGGATTCGGCTGTGACTGAACGGCCCTGTTCTTTTCCTACGTCGGCAGCCATACCTGAGGCCGAGTAGCAGAGTTGCAGGGCTTTACCCGCCAATGGATGAGCTTGCAAAAGAATATGTGATCTCTTTTTTCGACAAGAACCTCCGGCTTCATGGCGACCATCCCGAGGCAGTGAGATGGTCGGTCCAGGGCCAGCTGATGCATTACCAGAACCTCCTTGACATTGGTGCCATAGACAAAACGCGGATTCTGGATTTTGGCTGCGGCAAGGGAGATTTTCTGCAGTATCTCCGTGACCGCGGCATCAGCGTCGACTATACCGGCTACGACATCAACGCTAACCTTATTTCTCTGGCGCAGAAAAAATTTCCGGAGAGCCGTTTCAGGGTGTTCGACATTGATTCCGATGCGCTTGATGAAGATTTTGACTACATCTTTCTCTGCGGAGTTTTCAATCTCAGAGTGTCAGGGCTTGCCGAGACGATTCAGCATTCCTTGCAGAAGCTCTTCCAGCGCTGCCGGAAGGGACTAGCCTTCAATGCCCTGTCCGACCTGAACCCGGAACAGGAGTTTGAGCTTTATTACGCATCACCTGCGGATCTTTTTTTGTTTGCGGTAAAGAATCTTTCACCCTATGTGTCGTTGAGGCATGACAGGGTGCTGTATGATTTCACGATGTTTGTCTATCATGATCCGGTGCCGGGCGGCTAGGTCTCTTTGCCTGCATTTCCAGCTACCGGTGAAGGCAGGTACGAGGTGATCTATGAACGGAAAGAACGGAATTACCGGGGAATACTACAGGAAGAAGGGGAAGGCAAGAGCTTCCCCTTTTCTCGTCTCCACCTACATCTCTGTTATCTCGATGCACTTGTCCGGGCATACTTCAACGCAGCTCATGCACCCAACGCACTCCCCTGCCTGGAACGGGTCGGTCTTGCCGTTGTCGCCCATCTGATATACCTGTACAGGACAGATGTTGACGCACTCTCCACAGCCAGTGCAGCAATCAAAGTTAACATTGACTAAGAACATTGCAACCTCCTCATTGAGTATTTTAATCGACAGGTGTTACCACTGCCATTACAACAAGCCTGCTCCCTTTGTCGGCCTTGAAACCATGGGGAACCATGGGGTCACAGAGGAGGCAGGTCTTTTCCTCTGCCACAACTTCTTCCTCTCCTATGATAAACGTTCCCTTGCCTTCAACGCAATACATGAGCAGGCGCAGGGGTGCCTTGTGGGGCTTCAGTTCCTGCCCCGCCTCAAGGCACATGAGCGCAACCCGCATTTCAGGCTTGTCCGAGAGCATTTCCCTGCCGATCTTGTCAGGGTAGAATGTAATGAGCTTCTTCAGGTCCAGTATTTCCATGGATATCCTCCTTAAATTGATATATGTATCTTGCTATAAAGGGGGGCGGAATGGCTATGACGCAGGTCATACGGGCAGGACAGATTATTCGTGCACGTGCATGTGCGGCAGGACAAAGGCCCCTCGCTCATTCTCGCTCAGCTCCGAGGCTTTTGCCTCTCCATGTTATTTCTCTCCTCACGGCAGGTCTATCGGCAAAAGAAACCGCATAAGCCCTTCTACAAAAAATACGAAAAAAGCTATTGACAAGGCGGTCATTTTGCCCTAGAGTTTGCAATATATTCTGCCTTTGTTGGGGGGAACATATGTCCACTGGGAGGGGGGCAATCATTCCGCATGCTTCAGATGTCTTGTTTTCTGCACCTGCGTCCCTCTCCATTCGTATCCACGCAAAAAGGGGGAGGACTGACCAATGAAGTTTAACTGGGAAGGGGACCGGATTCTTCAGGATACCGCAATTGAGAAAAAAAGATATATCATAGGCGAAAAGAAGTCCATCACTACTGACATCAGGGAATGGATATCCTTCGAGGACAATATCATCATGAAGGATATCCTCAAGGAACTCAAGGAGAACCACAAGCTTCCCTCGACCAAGAACCGCGGCGACTTTGACAAGCGGGCCATGATCGTCTGGCAGTTTGTTGCAGAACACGTCACGTACGTTTACGATACAACAAAATACAAAAAGGGCGACTTTTGGCTCTACCCCCCTGAAACCTATCAGATAAAGAAGGGCGACTGCGAAGACGGGAGCTTCCTCCTCGCAAGCCTCCTGATCGCAAGCGGCATAAGTCCCTTTTGTGTGCGGGTGGTCCTCGGCATGGCCCATGATGAGGCGGGCAAGTCTTCGGGAGGCCATTGCTGGCCTGTTTACAAGAACGAATTGGGCAAGTGGTGTATCCTCGAAAGCACCCTCGATGCTGCGCCTTCCCGGATGCCTGAGGCTGACCCACTGACTCAAAAAGGCCAGGATTTCCGGTACGAGCCGATGTATTGTTTTAATGGCCATCACCTCTGGGAGATATTCCCTGGGGACGTGACGACTGCAAAGGGCAAGACGATCGGAAAGTATTTCAGTGCGAGAAAAAACAGGGTCAACATGCGGAAGACCAAGCTCCCGGCAGGAGGATGGCTTTCCCATATGACCGGTGACTGGGAGCCGGGCCATCTCGAGATCACTACAGACACTTTGAAGCTTGAGAAATTCAAATTCCATCAGAACGCCATAGACGTTGTCGCCGATGCTGCCCAGGACCCTGATTTTTACGACTGGTATGCGCCCGCTGCCCATGCCCAGACAGATAATGATGCTCAGGGAAGGACAAACCAGACAAAGGAGGCGGCAATAGACGCTTACCAAGCCCGGATTAGCGACCTTAGGGGCAGGCTCGTCAGCGAAGCAAAAAAAGACGCCCGAAAGGGCCTTTTTTATCTCGGGTATCTTCTTCACAGCATTCAGGATCTGGCGACCCACAAGGGCATAACCAATGCCCAGCATTCCTATATATCGAAGATGGTGGGGACGGGAAGCGACCCTGACCATCAAGAGGAGAACAGGAAGAAAGCCCGGGAATATTCAGAGAAGTTTATTGAGACTTTCAGCAAGAAGCATCCTGCTGCATATAAGAGTATGAAGGCATATGAGGGAAGGACTTTGCCTTGGGACAGGCTCTTCCGGGCGGAGAAGGGTGAAATTCTTGGGAAGGATTGGGACCTCTCGCCAGGGGCATTTATCGAATATTCCGGCCTGGCAAAGAAGTTCGGGAAGATCAAGGATCAGTATCCCATCGATCAGACGGTCTGGGATGCTGACAAGGTTTTTGAGACGCTCATCACTTCGCTGTAAGGTCATTATTAAAGAGGGGGAGCTATGGGTCAGGAGATAGGGAAATGGACGGTCATGGTCTACCTTGCAGGCGACAATGATCTGGACGGCGCGGGTGTAGGGGACCTGAAGGAAATGAAAAAGGTCGGCTCGAAAAACGGGGTGAATATCGTCGCCCAGTTCGACCGGGCAGGAAAAGATAAAAAAACAAAGCGTTATTTTATACGGCAGGGAGGGGCACTTGACGCTGATGTGGTAGAGACCCTCGGAGAGACAAATACGGGTGACCCGAAGGTACTGGCTGACTTCATCCTGTGGGGCGCGGAGATGTATCCCGCCGAGCATTATCTGGTTGTTGTCTGGAACCATGGCGCTGGGTGGGATGATGAGAACATATATCGCGTTGCCCGTGGAATCAAAGCAGATGTCCGCCGGAGAGGCAGATCAATATCAGGGACTAACTTCGGCGGTCTCTCTGTTCCGTTCACATCTATGCGGACTGTCTCGACCCGTCGCATGCGCAGGGCGGTCTTCAGCACGTCCATAGAAAAGGCCTTGACCACCAGGGCGATCGCCTTTGATGACGACGCACGGGACTTTCTCGATAATATGGAACTGAAGAAGGTATTCAGTACAGTCACCGCGAAGCTTAACAGGAAGCTCGACATAATCGGCATGGACGCCTGTCTCATGAACATGGTCGAGGTACATTACCAGTTAAAGGATACAGCTTTTTATTGCGTCGGCTCCGAAGAGGTCGAACCGGGCGACGGCTGGCCCTATGATACGGTCCTTTCCGCGCTGGCCGCTAAACCCTCCATGTCGCCGCGCGATGTGTCGTCCCAGATCGTCGATAAATATATAAAGTCCTACAAGGCATCCGACAATGTCACGCAGTCTGCCTGCGATTTCTCTCAAGCCAAGAAAACAGCAGATGCCGTGAACGGACTTGCAAAGGCGCTCATCAAAGGGCTTTCCACTCCGACAGTCAAGTCCGCCCTTATGCAGGCCCGTAATCAGGTCCAGTCATATGACACGGCTGATTATGTCGACCTCGCAGACCTCTGCGCACTATTGGGGCTGAACACCACCAACAGGGAGATCAAGACTGCATGCGCTATTGTGATCGATTCCCTCCAGAATAACGGCATGGTCGTGAAGTCGGGTTATAAGGGAAGTGCGGTCAATAACTCCCATGGCATTTCGATATACTTTCCCATAAAGAAGATCTCACCGCTCTACGCAAAGCTGGATTTTGTGAAGAAGACCGCATGGGGTAGTTTTTTGAAGGGATATTTACAGAGTGTGAAGAGGAGATGAGGCAAGATTAAGAAATAGCTGGTCACATAACCAGCGAGGGGAGTCTGGAAACGGGAGTGCGGCAATTAGGAGGGAAGATAATGCGAAGTAAAGATAGTGCCAGTCCAAAAGGCAAAAAGAATGTTGCAAAGGTGCGGAGTGCACGTCTTATAAAGGAGATCTCGGTTGCGGCGGTAGCAGAACGACAGAATATTCTGGCTCAACGCGTTAAACAGGACCGCAAAGAGCGATTTGAAAGTTATATGAGTAAGATCTTGCCAACCGGTAAGGGTAAGCCAAGGACAAGGAGGGCTGCTTTAGCGATGCCCGCGCCTTTAAGGATTCTTGCCGAGGGTGATTCCTGGTTCGAATATCCGCTCGAAGAAGGCGGGATTATAGATCACCTCGAAGGACTTCTCGGAGTGCTCATCTGCAACATGGCCCATCATGGCGATGAGGTTCGGCAGATGATGGGTCTTTCGCAGCGTACGGAGCTCGATGAGAGGCTGTCCAATCCGAGGATACGTTTTGATGCACTTCTGTTTTCAGGAGGCGGGAACGATCTTGTGGGCGATCAATTTTGCATTTGGCTTAACGAATACCATGCCGGTGCCACGCCGGATGAGCTTATCAACCGGGACCGATTGGCTGCAGTCCTCTCTGTGGTCGAGGCCGGGTACAGGGACATGATTGCGATACGCGATAAGCGCAGCCCGCAGACGAAGATTTTTTTCCACGGGTACGACTTCCCCATGCCTACAGGGAAAAAGGCCTGCTTTGTGGGGCCGTGGCTCAAGCCCTCGCTGGAAGGCAGGGGTATTGAAGACAATCAGCTGCAGTATGAGGTTGTTGCAGTGATGCTGTCCGAATTCGCCAAGATGCTCCAGAAAGTTGCCGTCGAGAGTACGAATGTGTTTTATGTGCCGACACAGCGTAATCTTGAGCCGACGTCTACCTGGTGGGCGAATGAGATACATCCCAGCCCAAAGGGCTTCCGCAAATTGGCCGAGGTATTCAAAACGGCCTTGCAAGTAGAGTTCCCAGAATTGGCATGAGAAAAGTGGTGGTTAATGTTCGCAATGTGAGTTTTGTTGGCTGGATCGCCTCGAATTGAGTCACGTTAGCCGTTGGTATAGGTTGCAGAGAACTTTAACATAGGATCAGGTCTACATCTTTCGCAAGGATGATCTCGGCGGCTGCATAATCAGGCGTCAACAGTTATGAAAAATGCGTCCGTTTTTCAATCGGAGAGCCGCAGGCATCATATGGTAGCGCAGTTGAGCAGTGGGACAACGTCTTGAGATGGGCAGCAGTCGATACGCTGCACATCTTTGGTGCATGGCCCCTGAAACCTCTATCCTACTCACCGTTAACTTTTTTCTCCTGGCCAAAGACCCCGTCCCATTTCCTCTTAAACTCCCCGAATCTTTTCTCCTTGATGGCTTCCCGCATCTTTCTGAAGAAGTCCTGGTAAAAATAGAGGTTATGAAGCGTATTCAACCGCATCGAGAGGATCTCCCGTGAAAGGAACAGATGCCGCAGATAGCCACGGGAATAGTTCCTACAGGTGTAGCATGAGCAGGCGGGATCGAGAGGCCCCGCATCGAACTTGAATTCCTCCCGTTTGATGCTGATCCTTCCGGTGCTGGTAAAGAGCGTCCCGTTCCGCGCGTTGCGCGTCGGCATGACGCAGTCGAACATATCGAAGCCCGCATCCACAGCGTAGAGCATGTCGCCCAGGTCGCCGATGCCCATGAGGTACCGCGGTTTGTCAACAGGAAGCAGCGGCGCCGTGAATGAGATGATGTCGCGCATCTCCTCTTTCGGCTCTCCGACACTCACCCCCCCGACTGCGTAACCATTGAAACCGATCTCCCGGAGGTCCTCGATGCTTTTTCGGCGCAGGTCCCGGAACATCCCGCCCTGCATGATGCCGAAGAGCGCCTGCCCCTCATTCCGGTGCGTCTTGCATTCCCGTGCCCAGCGCGTCGTGACGTTGGTCGAGTGTTCCGCATAGGCGTGCGTGGCAGGATAGGGGATGCATTCGTCAAAGGCCATGGCAATGTCAGAACCGAGTATGTTCTGGATATGCATCGCCTCCTTCGGGCCGATGAAGTGCAGCGAGCCGTCGATATGGGATCTGAACTGCACCCCGTGCTCTTCGATCTTCCTGAACGGCGCAAGGCTGAAGACCTGGAATCCCCCGCTGTCCGTGAGAATAGGGCGGTCCCAGTTCATGAAGGTATGCAGTCCGCCGAGTGCTGATATCACATCAACGCCTGGCCGGAGATACAGGTGGTACGTGTTGCCCAGAATGACCTCTGCACCGCTCTCCCGCAGTTCCTCGGGAGACATTGCCTTGACCGTGCCGAGCGTGCCGACAGGCATGAATGCCGGAGTCCTGATAACACCCCTGCCGGTAACTATCTCTGCAAGCCGCCGTGATCCATCCTGTGTGATAATCCTGAAGTCCATGTCTTTACTTTTCCCCTGTCGATCTGCTTAAATAGGCACGTATTATACGGCAAACACGGTGAACAACTGAAGCACGAGAACCGCAGTAAATACCCCGGTTAGTTCTCTTGACAAAGTTAAAATGATTTGTCTATAGTACTTACTCGCTCTTTGAGAACTGAAAAAGGTGCGTAGCGTACCGTTGATGTATGAGTTTTATAGTAACCAGAATCAAATGAGAGTTTGATCCTGGCTCAGAACGAACGCTGGCGGCGTGCCTAACACATGCAAGTCGAACGGAGTTAGTTGGTAGCACTGAGCAGTTGGCCATCATGAATCAGCAAGGAGGGGAGC
>QKDO01000042.1 GCA_003252075.1 Nitrospirota bacterium | reverse complement strand
CAATGCTGTTCATATTTTAAACACTATCTTTTTTCTTCAACTATCCCATCACCGACAGAGATAATTATTCTTCTTTTTCAATCTGTTATGTCTGATGTTCAGCAAATAAACGATCAGAATAACAGCCAAGCCCAACTGTTCATATTCTAAACGCAATTTCCCTTGAATATAATATTTAGCTTAATTTCAATATGTTACAAGTTGGCATCTAACATGCTCTATAAGAAGTGATTGATTTTGCAGGTAGGAGGAAAGAAATGAAGCGGAACCTATTGTTTGTGACGTACAAGGATGGCGAGATCGACGAAGGGCTAAATTACGCCCTTGATCTGGCCAAGATGACTGACAAGGGGATGGCCGTTCTTCTGGTAAACAAGAAGAAGCTGTCCAGGAAACTGGAGGATATCATGTCGGCCGTGGCCTTTGCGGAAGAGAACGAAGCGGCAATGGCGCAGCAGATCATGCGGGAATCGGAAAGACAGGAAGACGTACAGACAGCAATCGAGGCAAAGTGCAAGACCTCGGGGATAGCAGCAGCAGTACATACAGCCTTTCAGGACGCTGCCACTTCTCTGAAGGATTTTCTCAAGCAGAACAACAGCATAGACATGGTTTTGCTCAGTCCCACCATAACGGAGAATGGCAATATCTCTTCCCGGGAACTGAGTAAACTCGTAAAGACAGCATCCCGGCCGATCGTAACCATGGCAAAGCAGCCGCATACGGCATAACTACACGCAAGGAGGAATTAGATGTATCTGTATTTACCGGTAGCACTCACCAGCATCAATATCCTGATCCCGGTAGGATTGGGATTGGCAGTCGGCCTGCTTTCAGGCCTTTTCGGGGTCGGCGGCGGCTTTCTGATGACGCCACTTCTTATCATGTTCGGCATACCAGCCACGGTAGCCGCGGCAACCGATTCAAACCAGATCGTGGCAGCATCGACCTCGGGAACGTACGCCCACTGGAGGGTCGGAAACGTTGATTTCAAGATGGGATTTCATCTGCTTATCGGCGGGTTCGTCGGCGGTCTTGTCGGCGTACAGGCGATCAAAATACTCAAGGCAATGGGCAACGCTGACTTCGTGATAAAAATGACCTACGTGATCATGCTCGGCGTGGTTGGCTCCTACATGTTCATCGAGAGTCTGAATGCAATCCGCAAGAGCAAGAACAAGGGCGAAGCAGTAAAGCCGGCGGAGACGAAGGACAATGCCTTCACGCGTTTTCTTAAGTCCCTGCCCCTCCAGACCAGGTACGAGAAGTCCGGTGTGACGCACTCGATGCTCCTGCCGATCGTCTTCGGGGGATTTGTCGGCATCCTCGCAGCGCTCATGGGCGTTGGCGGCGGATTCCTCATGGTCCCGGTTATGGTCTACATCCTCAGGATGCCGATGCATGTGGTCGTCGGAACAAGCCTCTTTCAGATTCTCTTCAACTGCATCGAGGTGACGTTCCTGCAGGCATACACTAACCACAACGTCGACTTCATCCTTGCGGTGCTGCTCCTGCTCGGCTCCACGGTTGGCGCACAGATCGGCACGGTCTTCGGACGGAAGCTCAAGGGCGAGCAGCTCAAGATCATACTCGCCGTGATCGTTCTCGTGGTCACGGTAAAGATCGTTTTCGATCTGACACTCACCCCATCACTACTTTTGGCGCAGGCAGGAGGACACTAATATGTTCAATGTTCAAGGTTCAAAGTTATCCACTCTCTTCATCCTGCTGATATGCATGGCAGTGCTGCTGGTCTCAGGTACGGCTTCGGCCAAGCTCACGGCGAAAGCAAACCACGACCATATCAAGATCGACTTCTTCTACCACGGCAACACAGTGAGCGTCAGCGGCATCTCGGACCCGGGGACCGACCTCGTCATCAAGATAGCATCACCGGAAAGCCACGAGGCGCTCAAAGAAAAAGGCAAAGTCGGCGGACTGCTCTGGATGAACGTCGGCACCATGAAGTTCGAACACGTGTCGAACCTCTACTCCATCCACAGCACAAAGAAACTGGACGAACTGCTCACCCCTGAGGAGATGGCCAAGTACGGCATCGGATACAAAGCAGTCGAGAAGCAGGCAGTGCTCGACCCCGTCCAGAACGATGAGGAAAAGGCCAAGTGGTTCAGCGAGTTCATCAGGTTCAAGGAAAAGTCCAAGCTGTATGCCTCTTCGATCGGCAACATCGAGACGAAGGAGAAAGATGGCGAGCAGTCCTACTATATCCTGACGCAGTGGCCGTACCAGGCCCCTCCTGGCGACTATCTCGTGACGGTCTACGCGGTGAAGGACGGCAAGGTTGTTGACCAGGCAGAATCAAGAGTGCTGGTCGAGCAGGCAGGCATCGTCAAGACGCTGGCAGGCATGGCAAAGAACAAAGCAGCCCTCTACGGACTGATCTCGATCGTCTCTGCGCTGGGTGCCGGGTTCGGTGTAGGTCTGGTCTTCAGAAAGGGCGGAGGTGCACATTAATCATGTATAAAACAATGGTTGTCGGCTTCGATGATTCACTCTCGAGCAAGGCAGCGCTTATCGAGGCCTCCAATAGGGCCCGCAAACACGGCGGGAAAGTAATCATGGTCCATGCGGTCTTCTTTGACAACGAAGAGTTCGGCATTGCCCCCGAACAGCTTGACAAACGCATGAAGATAGGCGAAAAGGCCTGTATTGAATCTAAGGAGAAGATAACCTCGGAATTCGGCATAGAGGTGCAGTCACTGCTCTGCGAAGGTGATCCCCCTGATGTGATCCTCGACGTTGCCCAGGGGAAGAAGGCGGATCTCATCGTGCTCGGCACTTACGGCAGGCGCGGCCTGAATCGGCTTCTTATGGGAAGTGTCACCTCCCGCATCATCCTGGATTCACCGGCCGATGTGCTTGTTGTGAAAAAGCCCTGCACCGAATGCACCGGAGAGTATGCCTCGGTGCTTGTCCCCTTCGACGGCTCTGACTTCAGCAAGCGAGCCCTGAACCGGGCCTGCCAGATCGCGAAGCAGGACAGCAGTTCAGTCACCGTACTCTACGTTATCCCCCGTTACGAGGAAATGGTCAACTTTTTCAAGACCGAATCGATACAGAAGAGCCTGATGCAGGAGGCCGATAAGATTATGGAAACGGCCAGGGAGTTTGCAGCCATCCAGGGAATAGCGGTGAAGACGGAGGTGACCGAAGGCTATGCGCCCGACCGGATTGCGGAGATCGCTAAAGAACGCAGCCACGATCTGATCGTAATAGGCAGCCACGGATACCGCGGCATGAACAAGGCAATCATGGGCAGCACGACCGAACGGGTCATTCTGAACGCCGGCTGTCCGATACTCATAGTGAGGTAAAGAAACATGAAAGGATATCGCAAGGTACTTATTGCCGTGAACGGATCGAAAGAGGTGCTCTCGAAGGGGATCAACCTCGCCTGCGACGAGAAGTGCTGGATCACGGTCGTCAAAGTGCTTCCGCCGAACGAAGGCGATCTGAATCTCGTCGGGATAAAGAACATCGAAGATGTGCTCGACAACGGCTCCCGGCTTGAAACCGCAGAGATCAGACGTCTTGCCGACACGGAAGGAGTGCTGGTCAAGACGAGGATCGAGGAAGGCGATGCTTCCGAAAAGATCCTTGAGGTTGCCGAGGA
Organism: Nitrospirota bacterium; assembly: GCA_003252075.1. Taxonomy (GTDB): domain Bacteria; phylum Nitrospirota; class Thermodesulfovibrionia; order Thermodesulfovibrionales; family UBA6898; genus UBA6898. Next base: position 60,377 of record QKDO01000042.1, on the reverse strand, counting down.
AGAGCGTTGCGACGTGATCGTCATGGGAGCACAGAAGCGAAATTGGCTGAGAAGGATATTCGGCGACAACACTGTCGGAAAAGTGATACATCAGTCCCCCTGTCCCGTTTTTGTTGTGAGTGCCTGAATTCCTCTGTACGGGGGCTCAACGAGCCCCCGTCCCTTTTTCCCCTCATGCGGTCCACCCGCACCGGCAGTTTCAGTATAATATGACACGCACAGTGAATCGAGAACCAACAGATGACAATATGGCCGGGGACGGGGCTCCCGGCGAAATCGGCCTTCGCCCATCTAGGGAGTGATTACACCATGATAACGCACAAATTTTCCCGCCTGATAGAGCGGCGCCTTATTACGGACGAAGAGCTTGCTTCCACGGTCAGGACCGCAAAAGCGTCCGGAGAATTCCCGGAAGACCTGCTGCTGAGCGGCGGCATCCCAAAACACGAGATCCTCTTCAGCCTTTCAGAATATTACGGCCTACCCTATGCGGAATTCGACGAAGGCGTTCTGGTCTCGTATTTTATTACGATGCGGTTGGACATGGATCAGCTCAAACGTTCTCTCTGGCTTCCGCTGTCAATCGGCGAAGACCGCGCAGAGGTAATCGTTGCCGATCCTGAGTCTCCTGCCGTAACCAGTGACATCCGCGCAACGCTCAAGGTCGATTCTATCGATCTCATCGTTGCGTTACCTTCGGACCTTATACGGATAATCGAACACAATTTCGATGTCAACCCTGGGTTCCCCCGCGCAGCCGGTCGCACACCGCTCGCCAAGGTGAGGACATTCCTCGCGGACCGGAGAAGTCTCATGGCCTGCTCGCGGACATCCCTGGCAAAGGGACGCACCGGCCTCGCATTTCTCCGCACCGGCATATCGTTCATTGCCATTTCAGTGGTGTTGTTCCGCTTTTTCGGTCTTGGCTTGTCTGTCATTTTGGAATGTCTGCTGCTGGCTGCCGGTATGGTCATGACCGTGGACGGGCTGGTCTGGTACATCCGCGCACGCAGACAGGGCAAGGCCGCTCTCAACTGCGCATCTACAGAACCAACCTGGGGAACGACTGTCCTGCAGGTCAGACATCCCGGGGATAACCCTTCCTTCATCCGCACAGAAGCCGTGCAGAAAGCATCAGGAATCCGGTCAGGATGGAGCAGCCTGTCGCCGGTCATGCGTCGCAGGTTTCTTGCGAGCGACAGAACGGATTTCGCAGAAGAACGTACCGTCCTTGCCTGTCTCCGGACAAAGATGGCCCGGGCGCGGACCGGTCTTGCATTCACACGCACAGGTATCGCCTTTGCCGGACTCGGGATAGCCATGCTTCGTCAGTTCCACGCGGGACCCTGGACCGTCTTTGATGCATCGCTCATAATCCTCGGCGTGCTGATGGCTGGCGAAGGCTTTAACTGGTACCTTCCGGGCAGACGCGCAGGCAGAGAGGGTCAGGAATCGGTTAGCAGGAGCCAGCAAGGGAAGACCATATGGGACCTTGCCTTCCCGCCCGCCATACAAGAGCCTCCTGCCGGTCAGGTCCCACCTCCCCATGTCAGACCCGGCCATGCTCCTGGCATATGGGCAACTACCGGTCTGGCGCTCGAGCGGACCGTACTTGCAGACAGGCGCAATGTCATGGCGCGACTCAGGACTGTTATGGCGCGTTCACGCACAGGGCTGGCCTTTATAAGGACTGGCATGAGCATAGCAGCGGTCGGCATGGGGCTGCTCGCCTATTTCGGATTGGCAAGCAAACCCTGGACAATCCTCAATCTGCTGCTGGTCACGGCCGGTCTGGTACTCGTCGCTGACGGTCTATACTGGCATCTGCCTGCCGACAAGATCCGGAAACAGTACCCCTATTGCTACGGCGAGATGGAGATTACGATCCCGGACTACGGCAGGCCTGCACGTACGTGGAAAAAGGCGGTATTCAATAGTGATATCGATGCATAAGGAGGAAGTGCACCAAGTGGAAAACAGATACCAACTGCTGGTGAACCGCGGCGCCATCTCCCCCGAGGAGCTGCGACAGGCCAAATTTTCCGCTGCTGCACGGGGGCAGGATATCGAGCGGATCCTGACCGCTGAGTTCCACGTTCCGAAACGTCTCGTTCTTGAGGCCCTCTCGGATTTTTACCGGTGTCCGTTTGTGGAATACGATGAACGGTTTCCGGTGCCCGCGGAACTGCTTGACGGCCTGGATGGAGAGCGGCTCTCGTTGAGCCAGTGGTTCCCGCTCATCAGGGAAGGAGCCACTGTGGTCATCGCTGCGAACGATCCCGCAGACGCATCCCTGCGGGCTGAAGTGGAACGTCTTCTGCCTGCAGAGCGCTATGAATACTGGGTCGCCCTCGGCGAAGACCTGCAGTGGTTCATCCAGGACTTTCTGCATGCGAAGCCCGGTCACCTTATCGGCACAGAACGGACTGGACTGGCCTTCTGGCGCAATACCATGGCCCACTGGAGAACCCGAATGGCATGCTACCGAACTGATCTTGCTACAGCGCGCACAAACCTCGCATTCCTCCGCTGGGGGCTGGGTGTTATCGCCCTGTCGAACACCCTCTTGCGCATGCGGGGCCCCGGGCCCGGCGTGATTGTTTATTGGACCATGCTCTTCGCGGGTTTCTGCCTCTCAATCTACGGGTTGACCGGATACCTGCGGGTTCGCAGATCCCGGATGAGCCCTCCCCGTCACCAAACACTGATAGAAGTTACGGCCGCATCCCTGCAGTTTCTCGAACAGTACCATTTCATTGATACACCGGGAATCACGGTACCGGCGCGTCAGACAATGCTCGCACGGCTCGGTGATTTTCTGGCGAACCATTGCACCATACTCTACCCGGCACCGTCAAGCAGGGAGCGGACGCATCTCGCCCGGGAAAGAAACGTCCTCGCTGCTCAGCGGAGCGTTGCTGCCTGTTACCGCACGATCTACGCGCGCGCCCGCACCGGCCTCGCCTTTATCAGGACAGGTGTCTCGTTCGCCAGCCTCGGGCTCGGCCTGCTGTCGTTCTTCTCCTTCGGCGTCATGAGCATGTTCGATTCGCTCCTCTTCGTTGCCGGCATGCTGATGATAACCGACGGGCTCATCTGGTACCTGCCGGTCCGGAAGGAACAGGCAGAGGTGCCCCGCTGCCCCGTGCCGCAGGAGTGACACCATGAAAATCGAGCAGAAGATCATCCTGTCAAACACGATCAATGTCGCGCTGATCGTGCTGATCGGATTTTTCGCCTTTCAAAACCTCAATAATGTCCTTGCCAAGCTCCGGTTCATGGAGATAGCCGACGACCTGAACGCCTCATTTCTTGAGATGCGGCTCTCGGAAAAAAACTTCTTCCTCTATAAGGATGTCGTCGCTCTCGAAGAGATCCAGGAGATGATCGCATCGACCAGCATTAAGATCAACGCGGTCCGTAGCGATATCACCCGCGCAATCGGCGACGCTGACCTCGGCAGACTGGAAGACTATCTGGCCGAGTACGCCACAACGGTCGGGGAGATACGGAAGGAACAGGCGACCGGCCCGCAGGCAGCTTCCCGTCTCCGGGCCAAAGGGAAGAAGCTGAAGGAATTTTCCGAAACCATCACCAGGATGGAACAGAAGCGCGTGAACGACATCATTACCGGCTCCAAGAACATTCTCGCCTATTCCTTCTTTGCGGTCCTGTTCCTTGCGGGAGCCGTGAGCCACTTCATCTCACAGCGAATCCTTCGTTCACTCAGGAAGATCGAAAACCTCGCAAAATCCATCTCAAAGGGGAATTTCCACCGGATCGAGGATGTCCGCTCGACTGACGAGATGGGCGCGCTGATCGATGCCATCAATACCATGTCCGAGGAGCTCGGTCATCGGGAGGACCAGCTTATCCAGTCAAAAAAACTCGCCTCACTCGGCATCCTGACCGCCGGCGTTGCACACGAACTGACAAATCCGCTGAACAACATATCGATGATCGCGCAGACCTATGCAGAGCTTTACGAGCGTCTCGACGCGGAACAGCGCATCGGGTTCATGAATACGATCGAGTCAGAAACCGAACGGATCCGGGAGATCGTGAAGAACCTCCTCGACTTTGCGAAACCGCAGAAGGCCGACCGCAAGCCGGCCGGGATTAACGATACCGTGCAGACCGCGCTGAAGTTCCTGCAGAACATGATAGAAATATCTAACGTGGAACTGAACCAGAATATGACGGCCGGGTTGCCGCCGGTATTCATCGATCGTCGCCAGATCCAGCAAGTGCTCGTGAATCTCATCACAAACGCGATCCAGGCAATGACCCATGGCGGCGTCCTCTTCGTGGGCACCCGCCTCGGCAAGGAGCCCGGGTTTGTCGAGGTAACCATCAAGGACAACGGCAAGGGCATCCCCCCGGAATATGTCCCGCACATCTTCGATCCCTTTTTCAGTACCAAGGGTGAGGGAGGTACCGGTCTCGGTCTCTCGGTAAGTTATGGTATTGTAAAAAACCACCAGGGGGAAATTCGGGTCGAAAGCAAGGTGGGTGTCGGCACCACCTTCACCATTGAATTGCCGACATATCAGGGAAAGGAGCAGACAGATGAACACACCGTATAGGATCATGATCATCGACGACGAAAAAATCGTCGGGGACATGGCAAAATTGTCACTGGAGCAGGAGGGATACGAGGTCGAGACCTTCCTGAACGCAGCTCCTGCGCTCGAGCGCCTGCAGACGCTGCCATTCGACGTGGTCGTCACAGACTATAAAATGAAGGGCATCGACGGCATGGAGGTGCTGACCACGGTGAAGCGCCTTTATCCGCAGATCAAGGTGATCATGATAACGGCCTTCGCCAATCTTGATACAGCCATCGAGGCGCTGCGTGGCGACGTACATGATTTCTTTCCCAAGCCCGTGAAGATCAAGGAGCTGAAGGCTTCGATCCGGAAGGCACTGAACATACCGGCATGAATATCTTTACCCCACAGATCCGTTCGGGCATCCGCGATCTGCGCAGGCGCCTTTTCGGCGGTACTGCCGGCAGGCAACGCAGAGATTTTAAGGTCCTGTTCGAACGGTTCCGCGAGGTACTCGAACTGCACAATACCGCAGCCGACCGCATCGCCGACATCGGCGAGAAGCTGAGCGGCGAGTATATCTTCGACATCGTCTATATCCGGCAGGCCTACGAGGAGCTATACCGAACCTTTTCCGCGTTTCTTGAGCGCTTCTCGGTTTTGACCGATAATTGTTATGCGGAACTCGGCAGCAGACTTGAGCGGATCGACCATGACGTACGGCAGCTGATCAATGAAGATGAAACGCCTTCGGACGACCTTGTCGTACCGCTTGTTGATGCACGGATGAACCGTCTGCGGGATGTCGGCGGAAAGATGGCGAACCTTGGCGAACTGGGAAGCCTTCCTGAGATCACGATTCCGCAGGGCTTCGTAATCACTACGCGTTCCTTTGACGAGTTCATGAGCCTCAACAGACTGACCGATAAGATCGCAGATCTGTCCGTGCCAGGGGAAATCGACCCCGCTACACTCGCAGCGTTGCGATCGGCCGTCTGTTCCGGCGCACTCCCCCCGGGGGTCCGTGATGCTGTCACCGGTGCACTCGCCGGGATGGTGGACGGCACATCACACCAGCTGCTCGCCGTCAGAAGCAGTGCGGTCGGCGAAGACGGAGAATACTCATTCGCCGGACAGTTCGAAACGGTGCTGAATGTACCGGCCGATGCGGCCTCCCTTGCAGAGGCCTACAAGACAGTGATCGCCAGCCTTTTTTCGGATCGGGCGTTCCACTATTGCAAAACAATCGGCTGCAATCCCACAGGAATACGGATGGCCGTTGGCGTCATCCGCATGATCGATGCCGCTGCCAGCGGTGTTGCATACTCTTCCGACCCTGGGGGAACTGAAGGACAGATGCTGATCAACGCGACCTGGGGCCTCGGAACTTCTGTGGTTGAGGGACAGGTGGATGCAGACTCCTACCGTATTGCTCGTTCTCCCCAGGCTGTCATGTGCGAACGCAGGATTGGTGCAAAGGAAACCATGGTCGTGCCGGCACTGCATGGCGGGACAACAGTCATGAAGACGCCTGATGCCATTGTCAATAAAGCAGTTCTCGATGACCGTGCGCTGACAACCCTGGCAACCCAGGCGCTCAGCATAGAAGGACTTTTCCATCGGCCACAGGACATTGAATGGGCGATCGACCGGAGCGGCGCTATCACCATTCTCCAGACGCGGCCGCTCCCGCTCCGACCAGCAGCTGAAACAGGTGCGACAGGAGCAGCCCCTGCCGGCCTACCCGTTTTTCAGACCTTCTCGGGCATATCCGTCAGACGAGGCGCCGGCGCGGGCACGGTCTTTATTGCTGCTTCACCGGATGACCTCGACCGCTTCCCAAAAGGCGGCGTGCTCGTATCACGACACGACTCGTCGCACTTCATACGGGTCATGCCATATGCATCCGCCATCCTGACGGACCAGGGCACTCCCACCAGCCACATGGCCTCTCTCTGCCGTGAGTTCAGGGTGCCTACACTCGTCAACTGCGGCTCCGCCACAACCGTTCTTCGCAACGGACAGGAGATCACGGTCATGATAAAGGAAAAAGAAGCTCAGGTCTATGAAGGGATCCTCCGCGACCTTGTCGATGGCGGAAACAATGAGGCTATCGAGGAACTGTATGAGTTTCGGAAGAAAAAATTCCTCCTGCGATATATCCTGCCTCTGCATCTCGTTGATCCGTTCCGGGACGACTTCACGCCCAATGGCTGCAGTACCCTGCACGACATCCTGCGCTTCATCCATGAAAAGATGGTAATGAAGCTTGTCAGTGCGGCCGAGCAGGGACTGACGGACCGCACCGCCGTCCACCTCGACCTTCCGGTCCCGGCCGGCATCGTCGCCATAGATCTCGGCGGCGGGCTCTCCCTTCCCGAACATGCGAAGACCGCGACCATGGACAGCGTATCCTCGGTGCCGTTGCGGGCGGTTCTCGCCGGCATGACCCATCCCGGTGCGTGGCATACGGAAGTGGTCGCCCTGCATGCCGGTGACCTCCTTGCCGGCATGATGAAGCTCGCCGACATCACTGCTCCCTCTGCAAGCATGCCAATGACAAACCTGGCAGTAGTATCGCGTGAATATCTGAATCTGAGCCTGAAGTTCGGCTACCATTTCACCTTGCTTGACTGCTACTGTTCACCGAACAGAACAAACAATCACGTCTATTTCCGTTTTTCCGGTGGTGCGACGGATCTTACAAAGCGCTCGCGTAGGGTAAGACTCATCGAGTCCATCCTCACTACATTCGGCTTTGTCTGCCAGATCCAGGGGGCAGTAATAACCGCCCGCATATCCAATAGAGACGAGGACGAAATGATTGCAATACTCAACAGTATTGGCAGGCTCCTCGCTTATACCCGCCAGTTGGATGCAGTTCTGCACAACGACGAGTCCGTAGAACGCTATACCGGCAACTTCCTGCGCGGCGATTATCGCCTGTAATCATTCCGGAGCAGCACCACGACAGTTGTGAAACAGAGCTATACAAATCAAAGGTACAGCGGTATGATGTAAGCAGAATTATGCAGGACATACCGGGCATTGCTCCATTAACTGAAAAGCTGCTCCCGTTTCTCCGGTGGCGACCACTCGTTACACGAAGGACGCTCCGCGCAGATCTTCTTGCAGGCATCACCGGTGCCGTCATTGTCCTGCCTCAGGGAGTCGCATTCGCCATTATTGCTGGGCTCCCGCCGGAGTATGGCCTCTATTCTGCTATTGTCCCGGCAATCATTGCGGCGCTCTTCGGTTCGTCGTTCCATCTCATATCCGGCCCGACGACTGCGATATCTATCGTCGTATTCACGTCGCTCAGCCCTCTTGCATCCCCTTCGACTCCGGAGTATATCCGGTTGGCCTTGACACTGACATGTCTGGCAGGGTTATTTCAACTCGCGCTCGGCCTCGCACGTCTCGGCGCCATGGTCAATTTTGTCTCCCACTCGGTCGTTGTCGGTTTCACTGCCGGCGCGGCCATTCTTATCGCAACAAGCCAATTAAGCAATGTGATCGGCGTAACAGCCATAAAAAAGCATTCCTTCATTCATATATGGGCCGATATTGTTATGCGCCTGCCGGAAACCAACTTTTATGTGCTCGGTATAGCCCTGCTTACCCTGTCAACAGCCATCCTGTTCAAGATCTTCCTTCCGCGATGGCCGGGAATGTTGATCGCCATGATAGGAGGAAGTGCCGCGTCTCTCCTGCTGAACGGCAGTGAGCATGGTGTTCGTCTCGTGGGTTCACTTCCCGCACACCTTCCGCCTCTTTCCCTGCCGGATCTGACTACGGCTTCGCTGCGCCAGCTGGCACCCACTGCTCTTGCCATTGCCATGCTCGGTCTTACGGAAGCCGTCTCTATTGCCCGATCCATAGCTACCCGGTCTGAGCAGAGGATCGACAGCAATCAGGAGTTCGTCGCGCAGGGCCTCTCAAACATCATTGGTAGTTTCTTCTCCAGTTACGCTTCATCAGGGTCTTTCACGAGAACCGGAGTCAATTATAATGCCGGGGCAAGGACTCCTATGGCCGCGGTCTTTGCGGCCCTGACGCTGACCGGTATTCTCCTCCTCATTGCGCCGCTCACGGCATACCTGCCCATTGCTTCCATGGCCGGCATACTTCTTCTGGTGGCATACAGCCTGATCGATACCCATCATATCAGGGCAATTATCAGCGCCAGCAAACCCGAGGCCGGGGTATTGGCAGTGACCTTTTTTTCGACGCTTTTCGTTGAACTTGAATTCGCTATCTACGTCGGCGTGATCCTCTCCCTGATCCTCTATCTCAACCGCACCTCCCACCCGAATTTTGTTACTATCGTACCGGATCCCGATGCCCGGAGAAGGAGCTTTATCAACATTCAGAAAAAACCGCTACCGGAATGCCCCCAGATGAAGATAGTCCGTATCGACGGCTCCATTTTCTTCGGCGCGGTAAATCATGTTGCTGAGGGACTGGAGCAGATTACCCGGGAAAGCCCGGAGCAGGCGCATATCCTGATCGTAGGAAGCGGGATCAATTTCATCGATGTCGCAGGATGTCAGATGCTCTCTCAGGAGTCTCACCGCCTCAAGGTAAATGGCAGACAGGTATATCTTTGCTCCCTCAAGAGTACCGTCATTGACGTCATGAAGCGCGGAGGATGCCAGAAAAGCATAGGCCGGGAAAATGTCTTCCGTTCAAAGCTTGATGCGCTCAAGTCCATCGTGCCCAGACTCGACCCTGAGCGTTGTCGTCATTGCAGGGTACGCATTTTCCATGAGTGTGCCGATATGCCGGGAGCCTGAGCAGCATGCTGCGCACCCCTTGCTCTCCCTGACAGTCCGCTCATACGTCCGGCATGCTTCTTTCTTTGGTATCGTTTATAATACCATCGTTATGTCGCTCCAGAAGAAGATCATTCTCAGCTTTCTTATCAGTTCAGCGCTCATTGCCGTCCTTGCCATCTTCGCCTATGTGAACTTCATCGAGATCAGAAAGGAGATTCATTCTCTCGAGCTCTCTGACACGCTCCGCAGCAAGACACTCCAGCTCAGACGCCATGAAAAAAACTTTCTGCTTTATCGTGATGTAAAGGAACTGCAAAACGTTTATACCTATATCAGCGACATCCAATCGATCCTCGCGGAGAACACAAAGTCAGCCACTTCAGGACAACTGAAACATCTTCAGGATAAAGTCACGGAATATCATCAGCGGTTCAGCAGGATCGAGTCGTACACATGGAAGTTTCTCGATGCGATCGCTAAACTGAAATCACTCCAACCGGGGTATGCAGTATTCTTTCCCGTCATGGAATCGACATTCCTGGAAAGCCCCCTCGTCAATGCAAATCTTATCGAACGTCTGTTCCGGCTCGGTCCAGATGCGGATGTTGTAAGGACGCTGAGGGCCATCGACACGGAAATCTCTGCTCTGAGAAAGAACGGCGAGGAGATACTCTCACTCTCAAAAGAACTTGACCGGGCAGCCCGGGAAAAAGTGGACCTTACGATCAGCATTTCGCAAACTGCCATGCTCATACTCTTCCCGCTCTTCCTGCTGGTCGGCATTGCAGCCCTTTTTGTGATCATCCGCAGTACGGTCAGACAGCTGAAAATACTCGCTCGTGCGATCGAAATGACGGGAAAGGGAACGTTTTCCTCCTTGCCGGTCCCGGCAAAACTTGACGAAGTCGGCATGCTGATCAATGCCTTCAATGAAATGGAAAACGGCCTTATCACCCGGGACAGCGAAATCGCCCGGAAGAACGAGGAGCTGCTGCAAAGTCGGAAACTCGCATCGCTCGGCACTTTGGCGTCAGGCGTCGCTCATGAACTGAATAACCCGTTGAACAATATCTACCTCGCAGCGCAGATCCTCACGAAGGAGATCGATACGCAGACCTGCCCCGGCATCATCAAAGAGACGGTCGGTGATATCTATTCGCAGACCCTGCGTGTCAAGCGCATCGTAAGCGATTTGCTGGCATTCGCCCGTGAAAAACCTCCCGAGCTTGCCGCGGTGAACATAACTGACCTCATCAGGGATCTTCTCAGCCAGATGAACATATCGGGAGACCTGCAGAATGTCCGCTATACGCTTGAGACGCCTGATAATCTTCTGGTCCTTGCGGACAGGCATATGATGGAGCAGGTCTTCATCAACCTTTTCACGAATGCCGTAGATGCCATGGATGGCAAAGGCGAGATCCATCTGAAAGGAAATTATGAGGACCGATGGGTGAAGATCGCCATTAGGGACACCGGCAAAGGGATTCCCAAGGACAAGATACCGCGGATCTTCGATCCTTTTTTTACAACAAAAGACAAGGGTACAGGGTTGGGGCTTGCCATTGTTTACAGTATAATAGAAAAGCATAAAGGCAAGATCGAGGTTGCCAGCGAAGATGGGAAGGGCAGTACATTTATCATATCGCTGCCGGGAGGAGCATGAGCCAGAGGATCCTGATAGCAGAGGATGAAGCAATTTCCTTAAAACACCTCACCTATGCGCTGGAAAAAGAAGGCTACGCAGTCACCGGCGCAAAGGACGGTATTGAAGCGTTCTCGCTGTATGAGAAGAATGACTACGACATTGTCGTCGCAGATATCAAGATGCCCGGCATAGACGGCCTCACCCTGCTCGAAAAGATCAAGGAAAAGGACCCTGATATGGACATCATTATCATAACGGGGTTCGGCAGCATAGAATCGGCGGTTGAGGCCATGAAGAAAGGTGCCTCTGAATATGTCACCAAACCTTTCAACCTGGACGAACTTCATATCAAGATAGCAAAGGTCCTGGAAAAAAAAAGGATAGAGAAAGAGAACACGGCCCTTAAGGCCACGCTCGGCATTGATCGGGAATTTCCCTTTATCGCAAAGAGCCGCACCATGCAGCGCGTTGTCGAGGTGATCAGGAGCATCACCGGTTCAGATTGTAATGTTCTTCTTACGGGGGAAAGCGGGGTCGGTAAAGGACTGGTCGCAAAGATCATCCATCACAGCAGTGCCAGAAAAGAAAGGCCGTTCCTTGCGCTGAACTGTGCCATCTTCACCGAGGAACTCCTAGCCAGTGAACTCTTTGGGCATGAAAAAGGAGCGTTTACCGGCGCCGTCAGCGCGAAGAAAGGTCTTCTTGAGATAGCAGATACCGGGACCCTCTTCCTTGATGAGATAGCGGAAATGTCACCGACGATCCAGGCAAAGCTTCTGAAGGTCATTGAGGACCGTGAGTTTATTCGCGTAGGCGGTACACGGGCCATACGGGTCGATGTCAGGTTCATAGCTGCCACCAACCAGAACCTATCTGCCATCATCAAGGAGGGTAAATTCAGGGAAGATCTGTACTACCGTCTCAATGTCATGGACATATATATCCCGCCCCTCAGGGAACGCCGAGGAGATATTGTCCCGCTCACCCAACATTTCCTGCAAAAGTATACGAAGAAGGAGAACAAGAAAATAACGGCCTTCACCAAAGAGGCCATGGACACGCTGATGTCCTACGGTTTTCCGGGCAACGTCAGAGAGCTGGAAAATATCATTGAGCGTGCAGTAATCCTCGAGAAGAGCACAACAATACATGCCGAAAGCCTGCCCCAGACCATCAAGCTGTTTGATGTTGAGACCATCTCCCCCAACAAGGTCAGAACGATCGAGGAACTGAACAGGGAATATGCCGAAAAGATCCTTGACTTTGTCGACCATAACCGCTCAAAAGCTGCGGAACTTCTCGGCATATCGCGTACCAGCCTCTGGCGCATTCTGAAACGCTAGCCGGAGTCACTTCGCGGGCTTCCTGCCCCTCCATGAGCTGAAATATCTCCTGACCAGATACGCTACAAAGACGAGGAATGCCAGGAATATTGCCACGTGCTCGATATGTCTCACATCTTTTTCAATTATCTGAAGGCTGTTGCCCCCCAGGATACCAACACCGACCATGAGCGCGATCGTCAGGGTCAGAGAACAGGCGTCAGCCAGAATAAACTTTGCAACCGGCATTTTCATAACGCCGGCAGCGAGAAATATCTGCGCCCGCAACCCGATTAGGTGTCGGCCTGCGAGTATCAGGATTATACCCTGTTTTTTAAAACGCTCTTCCAACGAGAAAAGCCGTTCCCTGGTCAGCAACCTTTGAAATCTTGGATGATCAACAATTCTTCTGCCATATTTCCTTCCAACGGCAAAAATGAGGACATCAGCGATCAATGCACCTATATAGACAACAATAATGGCTGGAAACACCCGAATAACGCGATGGGAGATCAGAAATCCTGTCAGAATGAGCGTGGTATCCTCAGGAAAAGGCAACCCGATTCCGCCAAGGACAAGTAGCACAAAGAGGCCGAAATAGGGGAAATGCGCTATCAATGCTGATACGTCGGGCATGGCTCAAACTCGGTGAATGAGGTATAGCACAAGCAATGTTGCAACAGCCAGGATGGACATCACGAGAAGCAGGTCAAGGATGACCGATGGCTGAAAGCTGTCATTATCTATCTGACGCTCTACCCTCTTGTACCTGATGAACGCAAGAAGACTCATAAGAGCACCCAGCCCTACCAGTATCATACCGAGCAAGCCTGATAGCCCCCCGGCTCCGGCCGGTACGGCATCCGGAGATGGCTGAAGACTACGATCTCGCATGATGTAGACCGAAAACTCCCGGATAAAGAGAGCGAACTTTTCTACAACAAACCCGAATGCCATGATAGCAATGCTCGTACGTATCCAGGCAAGAAAAGTTCTTTCATTCGCCATATGCACGCGACGGTTCCTCAACGGTCCACTTATCTGCTCCTGATTCATCTTCCCATACCTCCATGATCATTATACCTGCATCTTATGGAACTCTGCGACAGAGCCATACGTTTCACTATAGTTTCAATATGAAACGATCTGCCGCATGATTCCTTTATTATTTTTATTTAAATTCAATAGGTTTAGTTATGGCACGCAGCTTGTATATAAGAAGTTACGGTTCAAAGGAGGTTCAGAGATGAAGGATAAAATACTTTTCGTTACCAAAGGGGGGGAACATTGCGATGACGGTTTTTCCTATGTACTCGAACTCGCCAAGACCCTCAATGCAGGTATCGAAGTCCTGATCATGCAGCCGGCCCCTCTCGAGGATATGCTTTCAGCAGCTGCCTTTGCCGAAGAGGGGGATGTGAAATCGGCAAGGGACATGCTTACCGGGAAGCCTCATGCATGCAGTGCCGTCCTTGAGGAAAAGATCAGGTCCTTCATGCAGGGTTCGCGTAAAACGGAGGTTGACCTCATCTGCCATATGGCTGAAGGCGATGTCACGAATACGGTCAAGGCCTTCCTCAAGACGAGACCCTACGTCGATATGGTCCTTCTGAGCCCGGCACTTTCGGAAAGCAAAAAATCACTCGATATCAAACGTATGCTGAAGAATATATCTAAACCGATTGTTCATATCTCGAAGCCGGCGGCTTCGGAGATATAAGAAAGGAGACTGCAATGAAAAAGGCGTTACTTACAAAATTCGACAGGATCATGGCGGCAGTTGCCTTCGCGGAAGAAGGCGAATTCGAAACAGCCAGGGAATTCCTGCGTGAGGACGACCGAACCGGCAAGCGGGCAGCAAACAGGCCGGAAATGGCGGTAAAGAAGTCTTTGAGAAAATCCCATTAATATCATACCAAGGAGGAATTCATGGCAGCACAGGAACAGCATGCACGGAAAAAGCCGGTAGTGCCGATGCTTCTGGCAGGGGCAGTGTCTATCGCGCTCTATGTAGCGCTCATGACCAACCAGGACTTTATTAACAACACATTCGCAAAAGGAGGACTTTACGCGTTCCTCCCGATCGCGACGGCATTTATCTTTTCATTCATCCACGGCTCGTTCACCGGTCATTTCTGGACGGTTCTCGGCGTCGAGGCATCCAAAAAGAAAAAGGAGGTAAAGTAAGATGCACGATGTAGTAGCGCAGGTAACCAGTTTTATCCATCTCGACGTCGCTAACGTCACCTATCTTTTCCTCGTCGGCTTTGTCGGCGGACTTGTCAGCGGGTTCATCGGTTCGGGCGGCGCGTTCGTTCTGACCCCGGGCATGATGGTTCTCGGCGTCCCCGGCCTCATGGCGGTCGCCAGCAATATGTGCCACAAATTCCCCAAGGCCCTCGTCGGGTCCCTTAAGCGGGCAAAGTATGGCCAGGTCGATGTAAAACTCGGTATCATCATTGGCATTTCGGCGGAGGCGGGCGTTCTGTACGGCGCACATATCCAGGAATTGATCAAGAAGAACTTCGGCAACGCGGGATCCAACCTCTACGTAAGCATTGCATTTGTCATCATCCTGAGCGTTGTCGGCGGCTTCGTTCTCCGCGACGCATGGAAGACACATAAATCGGGCACTACAAACGATGATGAGCAGGTCCCGAAGCTCGCGCGCTGGATACAGTCGATCCACATTCCCGGCACCATGATGTACTTCAAGAGCCTCAATGCACGGATCTCCATACTCTTTACTATCCCGCTCGGCTTCGCGACCGGAATGCTCGCGGCAACGATTGCGGTTGGCGGTTTCATCGGCGTGCCGGCAATGATCTATGTGTTGGGTGCGCCCAGCCTGATGGCATCTGCTACAGAGCTGGTCATCGCATTCGTCATGGGTCTCGGCGGATCGTTCAAGTATGCCATGAGCGGCCTGGTAGATATCCGCCTCGCCATGATCATACTCGGCGGATCGCTCTTTGGCATCCAGCTCGGCGCGATGGGTACAACCTATGTGAAGCCCTTCATGATCAAGATGGTTATGGGCGTGATCATGGTAATCGTCCTGTTCAGCAGGGGACTGATGGTGCCGGTATACCTTTCGCAGCTAGGCGTGATACCCGAGATGACAGAGATGACCGTTAAAATACTCAAGAACGTCAGCTTCGGTATCATGGCATTCGCGCTCGGAGTCGGTGCATTTATTATCCTGAAGGCGATCTGGCAGGGGCGGAGGGAAGAAAAGCTCTCACGGCAGGAGTCACTGGCTCATTCAAAGGCATAAATGCATGGGCAGATACCGGAAGATCCTTGCAGCGATCGATGGTTCCCTGTCAAGCATGCATGCACTGAAAGAGTCCTTCAAGTTGGCAGAATATGAAAAGTGCTGGATGACCGTGGTATCGGTCATCCCACCTTATCTTGGAGACCTTGATTCAACCTCTGTCGGCAATGTGATGGCCTCAATGCGCAAACCCTGTGAGGATGCACTTGACGAGGCAAAAAACCTTGCTGCAGAGGCTAAGGTCATCATGCGAACAGTATGCGAAGAAGGAGAGATTCACGAACGGATTGTTGACCTGGCAGATGGTGAGAACTTCGATCTGATCGTCATGGGACGGCGGGGACAGAACAGGATCGAACGTGCGCTGGTCGGCAGCTCAACAGCCCGCGTGATAGGATATAGCCACACGGACGTCCTCGTTGTTCCGAACGAAACAACAGTCGGATGGAAGAAAATCCTTGTAGCAACCGACGGGTCGAGATTCAGCCAGGCAGCAGTTGAAAAGGCCATAGACTTCGCCTCGTCCTATGGCGGAGAGCTGATCATCATATCCGTGGTCGATGTGCCGGCCGAATTTTACGGCGAAGCTCCTGAGGCTTGGGATAGACTGGTTGAAAAGGCACAAGACCATCTGAAGAAGGCAAAACAGCAGGCAGAGAGTTCAGGAATCGCTTGCAGCACCATGGTCAAAGAGGCCGAGACCTGGCAGGCGATCATAGACGTAGCAGAGACCGGGAAAGCCGATACCATTGTGATCGGCTCCCATGGAAAGACAGGTCTGAAACGGCTTCTCATGGGCAGTGTCGCGGAAAAGGTCATCGGATATGCCCCCTGCCCGGTACTGGTCGTTAAGGCACGTAATTAGTCCTTTTGCCATATCGCTTCATGTCAAATAACATTCAAAAAAACCTATGACGGAGTGTACATCCCGCTTTATTACTCAGCAGGTGTTGTGTCCGCAACCTGGTGAGCAGTCATTCTAAAAGTCCCATGCTTCGGCACGGCTGACTGCGGAACGCGCAGTAAAAAACAGCGGACTTGCACTGACAGCCACTGAACAGTCCAACCCTTATTTCTCTTCGGTAGGCGGTGCCATATGCCTGATGATCTTCCCGTCGACAAAATAGATCACCATCTCGGCTATATTCGTAGCGTGGTCGGCAATGCGTTCCAGGTACTGGGCCACAAAACTTATCTTCATGGCACGCGAAACAGTTGTCGGATCCTGCGCCATGAAGACCGCCAGTTCCTGAAGGACATCGTGTTTCAGGTCATCGACCTCATCATCTCTCATGATGACATCCATGGCGAGCTTCTTGTCTTTCTTCACAAAAGCGTTCAGGGCATCCCGGATCATCCCCTGGGCGATATCCCGCATCTTCGGAATATCGATATAGGGCTTGAGCATGGGCTCGGTATTCAGCTCCAGCGCCCTTTCGGCAATATTGACTGCAAGGTCGCCCACCCTCTCCATGTCAGTCGTGATCTTCATGGCCATCGTGATGAAGCGGAGGTTCGTAGCCATGGGCTGTCTCAATGCAATAAGACGGATGGACTCCTCGTCGATCTCAACGTCGAGGGTATTGACCAGCCGGTCGTTGTCGATGACCACCTGCGCAAGCGTATTATCCCTGTCAACAAGTGCAATGATCGAGTTCTTGACCGCATCCTCGACCAGTGATCCCATCCTGAGCAGTTTCTCCTTCAAATGCTGCAGTTCATCATCAAAAACCGTCATCAGCCAAACCTCCCGGTTACATAGTCTTCAGTGAGTTTCTCCGACGGCGCAGTAAAGATCTTATCGGTGCTGTCAAATTCGATCAATTCTCCCAGCATCATGAATCCTGTCCAGTCTGAAATCCTCGCCGCCTGCTGCATATTGTGCGTTACGATGATGATCGTAACCTCTTTTTTTAGCGTTGCCGTAAGTTCCTCTATCTTCGCCGTTGATATGGGATCAAGTGCGGATGTCGGCTCGTCAAAGAGCAGCACCTCAGGGTTGACCGCAAGCGCTCGGGCAATGACGAGCCGCTGCTGCTGACCGCCGGAAAGATCATAGGCGCTTGCATTGAGCTTATCCTTAACTTCATCCCACAGGACAGCATGGACCAGAGCCCTTTCTACCCGCTCGGAAAGATCGGATCTCTTCTTAATGCCTTTTAACTTAACCCCGTAGGCAATATTATCAAAGATGCTCATGGGAAAGGGTGTCGGCTTCTGGAAGACCATGCCGACCCGGCTCCTGAGATCTATTACATCCACGTCTTTTAAAAGGATATTGTTCCCCTGAAACAGTATCTCACCCTCATATCTGTTCCGGGGATAGAGATCATGCATGCGGTTAAAGCATCTCAGCAAAGTGGTCTTGCCGCATCCCGACGGGCCGATCAGCGCGGTGACCGAATTCTTCTGCACGGTCAGATTTATCTGTTTCAATGCGTGGATATTGCCGGAATAGTAAAAATTGAGGCCCCTGACTTCGATCTCTGTCGTTCCGTTCACTACCGGTACCTCCACCTGATGATGAGCCTGCCGAGTATTGTAATGATAAGGATAAAAATCGTTATCACAAAAGCGGCTGCCCATGCCTGTTCATGCCAGCTGTCATAGGGGCCC
Source organism: Nitrospirota bacterium (assembly GCA_003252075.1). GTDB lineage: Bacteria > Nitrospirota > Thermodesulfovibrionia > Thermodesulfovibrionales > UBA6898 > UBA6898. The sequence goes on along the minus strand of QKDO01000042.1, from coordinate 42,186 downwards.
ATGGCATATTGAAATATGGTCACGGTCAACGATGATATGGGCTGGTTCATATTGAGCGAAAAGAATGAGTTATTGAACGAGGTGAAGAGCAGCGGTGCCGTCTCTCCTGCCACCCGGGCTATGGAAAGCAATATGCCGGTAAGGATACCGGTCGCAGCCCCGCGGTAAACGACCTGCGTTATGACCTTGTAATAGGGTGCGCCAAGCGCAAAAGCAGCTTCTCGCAATGTCCATGGCACAAGTGAGAGCATGTCTTCGGTCGTCCTGAGAACAACAGGGATCATGATGATGGACAGGGCAACGGATCCCGCCCAGCCGTTGAAGTGCCCCAATGGCAATACGAGCACTGCATAGATGAAGGTTCCGATGACGATTGACGGTACACTCACCATGATATCTGCAAGAATGCTGATAATCCGCGCTATCTTCTTGCCGCGTGCATATTCGGCAAGGAAGGTGCCGCCGAGCACGCCAATGGGAACGCCGATCAGCGTAGCGCAGATCGTTATGAGCAATTGGCCGACAAAGGCGTTTCTCAGCCCTCCTCCCTCAACTCCCGGAGGTGCGGGATCATGGATAAAAAGGCTCAGATTCAGGGCTTTTATTCCGTGTACGATCACGTCCCCCAGGATAAAGACCAGCCAGAACAGACCCATAAATGCTGCAAGGGTGCTGAACGTCAGGGCGATCGTGCCTTCTATCTTTCTCTTCTGAACCGCTGTCATCGAGAGTATTTCCTTTCTGCCTTAAGCAGAAAGAATTTCGCTATGGCGAGGGTGATGAAACTCATCACAAAGAGCACCAGAGCAAGATAGAACAGCGAGGACAGGTATACATCATTATCCGCCTCGGCAAATTCATTCGCAAGAGTAACCGTTATGGTCGCTGCTGCATCGAGAAGCGACATCGTGATCCTGTGGTTATTTCCAAGGACAAAGGCAACGGCCATGGTCTCACCAAGGGCCCTGCCCAGGGAAAGCACCACGCCCCCGAAGACGCCGAGCTTCGAGTAGGGAAGAATGACATTTTTCACGACCTCCCACTGAGTTGCACCAACGGAATAGGCAGATTCCTTGACAACATCGGGAGTGAGATTAAAGGAGTCCCGCGCTATGCTGGCCGTGAACGGGATGATCATGATGCTCAGGATAACGCTGGCTGTCAGGATGTCTATACCCATAGGCATACCCTGAAAAAGTATATTGACCAGAGGTATGCCGGACGTGATTTTTTTCAGGAATGGCTCTACATAGCTGCTCATGATAGGTGAAAGCGTGAAAAGCCCCCACATGCCGTAAATGATGCTCGGAATGGCAGCCAGCAGCTCAATGGCAACCCCGATCGGTCCCTTCAGGAAATTGGGGGCTATCTCTGTGACAAATATCGCAATCCCGATGGCCACGGGTATGGCGAAGAGCAGCGAAAGAAATGTTGTGAGAACCGTCCCGTAGATGTTGGTCAGCGCGCCAAAATCTTCCTTCACCGGGTTCCACTCTGTTGAAGAGAGAAATTTAACGATCCCGAATTTTTCGATGGCAAGGGAAGACTCTGAGATGAGAACATAGATAATGCCGATGATAAAAATGATGACCGTAACAGAAGCAAGAGCTGTGATAAAAGAGAAGACCAGGTCGACCGGATTCTTTCTTTTCAGGGTTATCGCCATAGTACGTTCATATTATATTCTCAGTTTCCTTTACAAAAAAAGGGCAGGCATCTCGCCTGACCTTTTTCCAGATAATTACTGAATGCCGCTTGCCTTCCAGTACGCCCTGACCTTGTCCTTGAGGGATTTCGGCAGCGGCACGTAGACAAGCTCTTTTGCCTTATTGTCGCCATTATTAAATGCCCAGTCAAAGAATTTTACGGTCTGCTTGTTGGTATCCGTCTTCTCTCTTGCAAGAAGGATAAAGGTCGCGCCGGCTATCGGCCATGACTGCTTGCCGGGAGCATTGGTGAGCCAGAGATAAAACCCTTTCTTTGCATCAAAATCCCCTGTTTCGGCGGCATCTTCAAAACTTGCGAATCCCGGCTCCACGAAGTTCCCCGCCTTGTTCTTGAGCTGCGTGTAGTCAAGTTTGTTCTGTTTGGCATAGGCAAATTCTACATAACCTATTGAATTAGCAGTTCTTTTTACATAATTGGCAACTCCCTCATTCCCCTTGCCGCCTATGCCCACAGGAAACTTCACTGCCTTGCCTGCGCCAACTTTTTCCTTCCAGGCCGGGCAGGTCTCAGCAAGATAATTCGTAAATATTGCGGTAGTCCCTGATCCGTCAGAGCGATAAACGACCGTGATCTCGCCGTCAGGGAGTTTTAACCCCGCATTCAACTTTGTTACCCTGGCATCAGACCATTTCTTGATATCACCGAGAAAGATCTTGCAGAGCGTATCTGCATCAAGTTTGAGCTGTCCGGGCTTAACGTTCTCCAGGTTGGCAACGGGCACAACCCCACCGATGACCGCAGGGAACTGAAGCAGTTTTTCCTTTGCCTGATCTTCCGGCTTCATCGGGTCATCAGAAGCCCCAAAATCAACGGTCCTGGCAGTGATCTGCTTCACGCCGCCGCCGGAGCCGATGGACTGATAGTTCAGTTGCACGCCGGTAACTTTGTTATAATCATACGCCCACGCTGAATACACCGGATAGGGGAACGTTGCGCCTGCGCCGTTCAACATCTGAGCAGCCCCCGCTTGGCCAAACGAAAATACTAAAGCTGCAACTAACGCTAATCTGAAAATCGTTTTCATACTCCCTCCTTTGTTATACATTGTTTAGAATATACCCTGAATGTTACATCTATGTTACAGCGGAATTAAGCTTTCGTTACATAATGGTAATTGTATCACCTCCTGCCCATGAGTGCTATTAAGCCCTTTTGTATCATGGACTCTGCGGGAACAACTTCCTCCAGAACTTCGTGGAGCCGATTATTTTTTCTTCAAGCCGAAAAAATAATACTGGTTTTGTTGTCCGGTTCGTCATCAATAACGATAATACGCTGGCTATCAATCATGGTTCTTTATTCTTTCTCATATACTAGTCCTGAGGATGTTCTGCATTCAGTTATGTTACTACCGTATTACGGGATTGTTATATTTCTGTGAAGTGCTCGCCTTATTTGTCGCTGCCACGTGAGAATTTCTCTTTTTCACGCATAGATTTCTGTTCTGGCGGTCCGGGCGTAAGGTGAGTTTATCGCCTGATTGAGGGCAGCGAGACGCCGCATAAATGTTTTGCATCAGTCCTGTATGCTCAATTATACTAAGAACCAATAATCACGCCGGTAAAGGAGTTATTATGGGTTCAAAGAGCAGCAATCAGGCACGTTCTACTGTGGGGTTCGATATGGTGGTCAACGATGTGATGACGAAAGACGTCATCACTGTCCAGAAATTTGAGAGCGTCATGGCAGTGGCGGATATGCTCGCGACTAGAAATATCAGCGGAATCCCTGTCGTGGACAAGCAGGGGAAGGTGGTCGGTATCATTACCCAGGCAGACATCCTCTCCGTGGTTGGTGTCAGGAAGGAACATACCTTCAAGGATCTTCTGAAGCATATGCTGGGGGAGCCGTTTCTCGAGCGCAGGATGGGCGATATTGTGGGTGACGTCATGACCTCCCGGGTGCTGACCACAAGCCCGCAGACGAACATTGCCGAAATCGTTCGCATTATGGACGAAAAGAAGATCCGGAGGCTGCCGGTGGTCGATGATAAGAAAAAACTCGTTGGTATCATATCGCGGGCCGACATTTTGAAGGCCGTGCTCAGGAAGCTGCGGTGATGGCGCAGTAACCTGCTGTGCGGTTTGCCGGGACAGCATGAAGCAACGTTACCGGAACCGAAGGGCCAGGCTATTCAGGTTCCGATGTTCAGGAAAGCCAAGAGCTTGCAGAGTCCCCAGGCAAATGCTGCACAGGTCGGGAGGGTAAATATCCAGGCGAGCACGATCTTCCCGGCTACACCCCATCGGACAGCAGAAAGACGCTGCGTTGCTCCAACACCCATAATGCAGGTCGAGATGACATGCGTCGTGCTTACCGGAAGACCCATCTGGCTCGCCCCGAGGATGATCGCCGTTGCCGACGTTTCTGCTGCAAATCCATGAATCGGCTCCAGCTTCAGCATGCTCACACCCATTGTTTTGATCACCTTCCAGCCTCCCAAGGCTGTACCGAGCCCCATGGCAAGAGCGCAGATGAGGATGACCCAGAAAGGGACTTCTACGCTTTGGAGATAACCGCCGCTGACGAGTGACAGTGTTATGATCCCCATGACCTTCTGGGCGTCGTTAGAGCCGTGGCTCAAGGCCATGAACGCCGAGGAAAAAATCTGGAGTCTTCCAAAGTACCGGTTGATCATGCCCACCGAAAGGGTGCCGAAGAACCCGAGGATAAGTTTCATGAAGAAAAATCCGAAGATAAGTCCGATGATGGGAGAGGTGATCAGCGAGGAGAATATCTTGATGATACCCGCAGTGTTCAAAATCGCGCTTCCGCCGTGCGCATAGGCTGAACCGATCAATCCGCCAACAAGCGCGTGGGAAGCACTGACGGGAAGACCCAGCCACGTCATGGCCCAGTTCCAGGCAAAACCCGCCAAGAGCGCTGCGGCAACAACGATTTCCGTCACCGCCTTGGGATCTACAACCCCTTTGCCGATAGTCTTGGCCACTGCCGTTGTCAGAAAGGCGCCCAGGATATTCATGCCTGCGGCGAGCATGACTGCCTGTAACGGAGAGAGAACGCGGGTGGAAACGACAGTTGCAATAGCATTGGCCGAATCGTTCCAGCCGTTACTGATATCAAAGAGGACCGCAAGAAGAACGGTGAAGATAACTATTTCATGCATGCTTCAGGACAATGGCTTCGAGGATGTTCGCCACGTCTTCACATTTGTCGGAGGCGTCTTCAAGATGCTCATAAATTTCTTTCCACTTGATGATGAGGATCGGGTCCTTTATCTCTTCGAAGAGTTTACCGAGGGCGTCCCGGAAGTCACGGTCAATGCGGTTTTCGAGGCGGTTGATTTCGATGCAGTATTCCTGCACATGCGTATACTGTTTTTCCTTCAGCTTATGGATCGCCTTATGGAGGACCTCAGTTGTCGCAAGAACATCCTTTGACATCGCAATTGCCTCGTTCGTGGCTTCTGTGAGCTTAAAGACCACCAGACGATCAACTGCCCCCCAAATAAGGTCGAGGATATCGTCGAGCCGCGATGCAAGCGCGTAGAGATCCTCCCTGTCGATGGGCGTTATGAAGGTCTTGTTCAGCTTCTTCATAATCTCGTGAGTCAGAATGTCCCCTTCCTGTTCCACCTCGTAGATCTCTTTTGACCGCTCTTCAAGACGGTCAAACTTCTCCATAAGTGCAACAAGAAGCACACCGGCCTTCGTGAGGTTGAGGGCTGCTCTGTCGAAGATCTCGAAGAAGTCTATTTCTTTTGGAAAAAGTCCCATACCATTACCTACCTACAAAGTAATATATAGAAAGAGTATCTCGCTGTCAATAAAAGGATGGGTCGTTTGAGAAAAAATCAGGAAATGAAAATGCTGACCTTTGTTCCCTGCCCGTGGACACTTTCAATCTGCATGGTCCATCCATGGGCCTTTATCAGATGCTTGACGATCGCGAGCCCGAGGCCCGTCCCCCCCATCTTCCGTGAACGGGCAGGATCTACACGGAAGAATCGTTCCCCCAGCCTCTGCAGGTACTTACCCGGGACTCCCATACCGGTGTCTTCAACAAATATGACCGCCCTGCCGCCATCCCTTTCCGTACCGAAGGTCACGCCGCCTTTTTCCGTAAACTTGATGGCATTGTCCACGAGGTTGGTCAATATCTGGATAAGCCGGTTCTTATCTGCGGGGATCTGGAGGATATCAGGATCAGGTGATGGCTGCAGAAACAGGTTCTTGGCTTTCGCCTTATCCTGGAAGAGCTCCGTGACCGTTTCGAAAACATCGGTAACATCGATGAGAGACTTCTCGACCTTTATCACGCCAAGCTCTATCTTCGAGATAGTCATGAGATCGTCCACCAGGCTGTTGATGCGCTCGCTGTTGGACTTAATGGTCTGGATGAACCTGAGGGCATTTTCTTTTTCGTTGATAGCACCTTCAAGGAGCGTATCAGCAAAACCTTTGATCGCCGTAATGGGGGTCTTTAACTCATGGGAAACGTTCGCAACAAAGTCCTTTCTGACCTGCTCGAGCTTCTCGATCTGGGTGACATCATGAAAAATCGCGACAAAGCCCGAAAGCTCCTGTCCCTTGTAAAACAGCGGGGATACCCGCACGCTGAGATATTTCTCTGCAGGATAATCAATTCTGAACTCAGTCATCCCCGGTAACAGCGTCTTCCTCACCTCGCTCACGAGATCAGAAAATTCGTGGTTGCGGACAACATCGATGAACTGCATGCCTGCCATGGGAGCATCACCGAAGAATTCCTTTGCTGATGAACTGGAGAGGGTGACAACTCCCCTGGCATCGATTATCAGCAGGGCATCGGGAACGCTCTTGAGGATAACATTCAGACGGCTCTTTTCCTCCTCGGTCCGAGCTATCATCTCCTGGAGCTTCGATGACATTGCCGTCAGATTGTGTGCAATCTCGTTAAACTCGCCGGCATTACTCAAAAAGAGCCTCTTTTCAATTTCTCCCCGGGAAAGCAGCTGGGAAAATTCCGTGATCTGGTGGAGAAGCCTCCTCAGATGATTGGTCTGCCAGAATGAAACCATCCACGTCAACAGTAAAACGACTCCAACACTGAGCATGATCTTGATCCTGAGCAGATTAACCGCCTCGTCGATCTCCCTGAGCGGCACGGCGAGACGAATGAATCCTGACTCACCTTCTTGCCGGATCTTCTTGGCTACGTAAAGAAAGTCATAGTTGAGGGTATCGCTGAAACGTATGGTCATGCCGGTATCAAAAAGGGTCGCCTGCTCTATCTCGGTCCGGTGCAGGTGATTGTCCATCTGTGAGGAATCTTTGTCAGAGTCTCCAATGACCCTGCCGTCTTCCGCTATAAGGGTGACCCGGGCACCAGTATCCTTTTTTATCTCCCTGCAGAGACTGTCGGCATTTATCTGTTTAAAGGATAATCCTTTTGCTAAGAGACTGATCTGTATTGCAAGGTCCTTTCTGAGGTTATCGATATAGTAATTCCTTACAGCAGCCGTTACATACAGTTCAACAGCGATTAATGCCACTATCATCAACACCGCATAGAGTATGAAGATGCGTTTAAAAATGTCCGGTTTCATATATCGGTATCCACGTAGTAGCCGATGCCTCTTCTTGTTTTTATGTATTTCGGATCAGAAGGGTCGTCCTCCACCTGGGTGCGCAGCCTGCGGATATGCACATCCACGGTCCTGGGCTCTACAAACGCCTCGTCCTTCCAAACGGCATCGAGCAGCTGGTCACGGCTGAATATCTTTCCCTTCCTCTCTGCAAGATATAACAGGAGCTTGAACTCCGTTGAACTCAACGTTATGGGGACCGTTTTCTTTGCTACGGAATAGGTCTCCTTATTGATGAGCATATCGCCGATCCGTATCACCTGCGGTTTCTCAGCCTTCTCGCTGAGCCTTCTCAGAACAGCCTTCACGCGGGCAATCAATTCTCGCGCGCTGAAGGGTTTCGTCATATAATCGTCAGCCCCTGTCTCAAGGCCGAGTATCCGGTCGATCTCTTCACTTTTTGCCGTAAGCATGATGATCGGCAGGCGGGCTGTCTTGGGGTCGTTTCTGAGAATGCGGCAGAGTTCCATACCCTGGATACCCGGGAGCATCAAATCCAGAACAAGAAAATCGAAAGCTCCCTTTCTGAGCATGGCAAGAGCCTCTTCGCCATCAGAAGCTGATGCAACGTCGAACCCCTCTTTTTTGAGATTGTATGAGACGAGTTCAACAATGTCAGGTTCGTCATCGACAACCAGCATTTTCAGACTGCTCATAGGGTATATATTACCGCAAGCAGCGCTAAAAAAATCATATCCACTATTCCTGAAGTGTAAGGAATCATTACTCCGAAAGCTCCAGATCCTTTCGTAAAATCAGTCCCGGCGGGCAACAGGTGATCTTATGTCTTCTTTCTCTTCTGCTTGTGACACTTCAGGCATTCGAACTTGGGGGGATGCGTTGCCTTTCTCGGATATACCTTTCCCGCGTCATGGCATCCCAGACAGATCGCTGTATCTGTAATACCGATGTGATCGGCATTAGCAGGCATCTGCGGATATTTTTTCCCGGAAATACTGAAAAGGAAACCCAGGACTGCAAGGACAAAGATAATAAAGATTGCCGTGTTTTTCATGGCTTCATTGTACCATATCTTTACATGTGCTCTTCCGGAAAATGACTCGGGGGCACTGTGGACACGTGCTTCCGTTTTCTTTTCCGGCATCTGATACCATAAAGGAAGCGCAATCTGACTTCGTGCATAGTGTTCATAATGAGGAGAATAGGATGAAAAAGCCATTCGGTCCGAAAACGCTTACTACAGTGAGCCGGTTTGGTTTGTCGGAACCCGTGATGCCGACGGCAGGCTCGATCAGCTGATCATGATACTCGAGTCGGTCAATGAGAAGAGGCCGTCACGAGAAATCAGATGAACAGGCTTTTGAGACCGCTATCAAGACCCTAGCCTTTATCGACCAACAGGTGAGCCGAAATAGGGAGATCTGGCAAGAGACGGCCATCGATAGGTTTGACGCTCTGTCTGAGGTACTGCGGAAGAACGATAAGTTCAGGCATGATCTCACCCCGCTCAACGAAGAAATACTCAAAAATGCTGAAAAACGCTTTCCTGCCTCGCCAACGCCTGCAAAAATGATCCAGTGCCGCGCTGTTCGATGCCTTTGACGGGTGCAAAAGCCGCATCCCGATCCGCAAACCTATCTTCACAGCCCGCAAAGTTCAGAGTGACTATCCCGGCAGTAACAAGTAAAAATTTGTCTGACTGATCCCAATGAGTCTCTCATCTCAACCATACATTTGACATTGGCATGTTATTGCAATAGCATATGATTAGAGGGTCAGTTACAGCAATACGTTGGTAAATGAAATACCGAGGGCTCAGATGATGCATAAACTTGCCGGGATTCATATCAGTAATCGATTTATCCTGCAGAGTGAGGAGAAATAAGATGAGATCGCTCAAGCTGATATTGATGGTGGTTATTTTTTCGATGGCCCTTTTGGTAGGCGGCACCGTATTCGCAGACCGTTCTTCCGGAGGCGGAAGTCATCAGGGCGGCTACTCGAGAGGCGGAAGTCATCAGGGCGGCTACTCGAGAGGCGGAAGTCATCAGGGCGGCTACTCGAGAGGCGGAGGGTATAAAGGCGGTTACTATGGAGGCAGAGGCTATTACGGTGGCAGGCGTTACTATGGAGGCAGAGGCTATTACGGTGGCAGGGGTTACTATGGCAGGCACTACGGTAGTGGCCGCGGCATCTGGTTCGGCTGGCCTGGCTGGTACTACCCCTACTATCCTTATTACTACCCCTACTATCCTTATTACTACCCCTATTCTCCTTATTACTACCCGCCCACAGTCAGTGTACCCTCAGAGCCGCAGGAGTACATCGAGCGGTCCCAGCGTGGTGACTCGTCCACGCCATCGGACGTATGGTATTACTGCCCTGACTCGAAATCTTATTACCCGTATGTCAAGGAATGTCCGGGCGGATGGCAGACAGTTCCTGCGCAACCGTCTGCCAATCCAGGGAGGTAATATCATGCATCGTTTACTGATCTTGTCACCTCTCATCATGGTTGTGTTATTCACAGGGTGTGCGTCAATCCCGAACGGTCCCAGTGTCATGGTACTTCCCGGAGAGGGCAAGAGCTTCGAGCAGTTCCGGGTAGACGACGCCACATGCCGCCAGTTTGCTTTTGAACAGATAGGAGGCGTGAGCGGTCAGCAGGCTGCCCAGAACTCGGCAGTGACAAGCGCTGTCGTCGGCACGATCATTGGTGCCGCCGCGGGTGCGGCTATTGGCAGCGCCTCAGGGGATATGGGCGCCGGAGCAGCAATCGGCGCAGGCAGCGGACTGCTTCTTGGGAGCGCCGCGGGTACCGGCTATGCGTCTGGCTCCTACTATGAGGCGCAGCGGCGTTATGACAACGCGTATATGCAGTGCATGTACGCAACGGGAAACCAGATCCCCGGATACAGAAGATCCACGAGCCCGCCTCGCTCTTACTATCCACCGCCACCGCCCCGGTACTGACCGGGGCTTGAAAACATTTGCAATAAGGAGCGGATCATACCTCCGCTCTTTTTTTGAGTTATGGCCTCAGTGGTATGGTTCGATTCCCACACACTCCCGCCGGAACTGCGTATCCCTGTCCCGCCAGCCCTTTCATAAAGCAATGTATCCTTCAGGATCAATAATATCCACTGCAACGCATTCTCGGTAAGTGTTACAATACGAGCGGTTATGCAGGGACTGTTAAAGCATATCGCAACGCTCGGGCCGATAGGGTACATACCTTTCGCATCCGGTACATTCGGAACACTTACTGCTCTTCTCTGCATCTTGGCCTTCCCCCTATCTTTTCAGGAACACTTCATTTTTTTTATTGCATTAGCGATTGTGGGATCATTCGCCGCAACATCCGCAGAAAAAGCCTTTGCCCAGACGGACAGCAGCAAAATTATCATCGACGAATTTGCCGGTTTTTATATGGCCACACTCTATATACCACACAGACTCCCCCTGTTGATAGCAGCCTTTATTTTATTTAGATTATTTGATATATTAAAGCCACTTATGATACGTAAGCTAGAAAAAACTTTAAGTCATGGCATCGGGGTAATGGCTGACGATATCCTGGCGGGGATATATGCAAACATGGTCGTTCAAGTGTACCTGCAGGTAACTGTACTATGAATGGATATCGCTTCGTCGACTGAAAAACAAGGGCTTGACAATGAAGTCTGCCAGCACAAAATTATCCCCTGTGTTGAGGAGGTAGTACAAGTACTCCGATGGATGTTCGCTGTTTTATAGCGGTTAATCTGCCCGATGAGATGAAGAAAACCTTGGAGAACGTCATCTCAGAGCTGAAAAAAACGGAAGCTGATGTAAAGTGGGTGAATGCTGGGAACATACATCTTACGCTGAAGTTTCTCGGCAATACTGCCGTTTCACAGATACCGGCGATGACAGACGCTCTCAGCAAAAAACTCTCACATTACAATGCTTTTTATATTACAATAGCTGACATTGGCTGCTTTCCCTCGGAAAAACGGCCGAGGGTGATATGGGTAGGCATAAAAGACTCTGAGGTACTCTCGAATATACAGAAGGATGTTGACACGGTATTGACAGGTTTTGCATTTGCGCCCGAGGCGCGGTTCTTTTCTCCCCATCTGACGATCGGCAGGGTGAGATCGATGAAAAAGGTTGCTGAACTGATGAAGCATTTTGCAGACTTTAAAAGGTCGGACTTCGGAAGGATCGAGGTGTCGGCCATACATATCATGAAAAGTGAGCTAAAACCGGCAGGGGCGGAATACTGCAGCCTTGGCCGGATACCTTTGGAAAACAGGGAGGAATAATGTCCGGTAAAGATGTGACCAAGGAAACGAACAAAGAAAAGACCAAGGCCCTCGAAATGGCCATATCCCAGATCGAGAAGAATTTCGGCAAAGGTTCGATCATGCGCTTGGGAGAAGGTACCGTTGCTGAAGGCATCCAAGCGATATCTACAGGATCGCTCACCCTCGACATAGCAACCGGCATCGGCGGCCTGCCCCGAGGCAGGGTGGTTGAGATCTATGGGCCGGAGTCCTCAGGCAAAACGACCCTCGCCCTCGGCACGGTGGCCCGGGCCCAGGCTGCCGGGGGCACCGCAGCCTTTATCGACGCAGAGCACGCGCTTGACATCACTTACGCCAAGAAGCTTGGTGTACAAATCGATGACCTGCTCGTATCCCAGCCTGACACGGGCGAACAGGCGCTTGAGGTGGCAGAGGCCCTGGTGCGAAGCGGCGCACTCGACATCGTGGTAATCGACTCGGTTGCAGCGCTTGTGCCGAAGGCGGAGATCGAAGGCGATATGGGGGATTCCCTTCCAGGCCTCCAGGCCCGCCTCATGAGTCAGGCACTGAGAAAACTTACCGCCTCGATCTCAAAATCGAATACAACGGTTGTTTTCATAAACCAGATCAGGATGAAGATAGGCGTGATGTTCGGCAATCCGGAGACGACCACGGGAGGCAATGCCCTCAAGTTCTATGCCTCTATGAGGCTCGACATCAGAAAAATTGAGAACCTGAAGGACAACCAGGAGATCATTGGAGGAAGGGTACGGGTCAAGATCGTAAAGAACAAGATGGCACCGCCTTTCCGGCAGGCTGAGTTCGACATCTTTTTCAATGAAGGCATCTCACATACCGGCGAAGTCGTAGATCTCGGCGTAGAAAAGGGCATCATCGAAAAGTCAGGCGCGTGGTACAGCTACGGAGGTACCCGGATAGGCCAGGGAAGGGAAAACGTAAAGGAATATCTGAAGAACAACCCGGATACTGCTCAGGAGATCGAGGAGAAGATCATAGCGGCTGTCCAGAAAAAATAACAAGGAGATCAGAGATGGATGTCAATGAATTATTACAAACAGCTCATTCCCAGGGTGCCTCTGACCTTCATATCAAGGTCGGCTCGCCACCGATCCTAAGGATCAACGGTGAACTGCACCCCCTCTCGGAAGAGAAACGCCTCAGCCAGGAGGAAACCGTAAAAATCGCCTTTGCCGTTATGAGCCCCGGACAACGGGAAATATTCAAGAAAAGAAACGATATAGACCTCGCTTACAGCGTGCCCGGACTTGGCCGTTTTCGCTGCAATATATTCATCCAGAGGGGCACGGTGGGGCTTGTCTTCCGCGTCATCCCCATGCGGATACCCACGACAGAGGAGCTGCTGCTTCCCGACATTATCAAGAAGGTAGCAAATGAAACACGCGGACTCATTCTGGTCACCGGAACGACCGGAAGCGGAAAATCCACGACCCTTGCCGCAATGATCGATCATATCAACGCGAACAAGACAGACCACATCATGACGATAGAGGACCCGATAGAGTATCTGCACCGGGATAAACGCTCTATCGTGAACCAGAGAGAGATCGGCAGCGACACCGAGTCCTTCAGCAAGGCTCTGCGCGCGGCGATGAGACAGGACCCGGACGTCATACTGGTCGGTGAGATGCGAGACTTCGAGACGATACAGACGGCACTGACCGCCGCTGAGACGGGCCATCTCGTCCTGAGCACGCTCCATACCATCGACGCAACCGAGACGATCAACCGGATCATCTCGGTATTTCCGCCCTACCAGCATAAGCAGGTGCGGATACAGCTTGCTTCCGTGCTCCGGGGGATCATCTCCATGCGGCTCGTACCCAAGATTGACGGAAAAGGCAGGGTCCCTGCCGTTGAAGTTCTGATCGCTACCGCGACAGTCAAAGACTGCATTCTTGACCCTGACAAGACAAAATCCATCGCTGACGTGATAGCCCAGGGCACGATCCACTACGGCATGCAGACCTTTGACCAGTCAATCTTCAGCCTTTACAAGTCCGGCCTCATATCCTATGATGAGGCGTTGCGCAGGGCCTCAAACCCCGATGACTTTGCACTCAAGGTGAAGGGCATCCAGTCGACAAGTGATGTGTATGGCGACCAGCAGCACAAGAACAAGGATGAGATGAAGATTGACCGGTTCGGCAGCTAAGGCGCGCGCATATGCCGTGACGCTCCTGCGTTACCGTGGCAGAAGCGAAAAAGAGATGAGGGACCGCCTCACGAAAAAAGGATATCAGCGGGAAGATATCGAGGCCGTGGTCCTGTATCTCAAGGAATACGGATTTCTTGATGACAGGGCCCTTGCGGAAAACCTGAAACACCAGGCTATGGCAAGCAAGCTTCTCGGCTTTCAGGGGACCAGGCGCTTCATGCAGCAGCGGGGCCTTCCCCGCGATATCATCGACGAGGTGATGGGGTACGATGCTGGGAGGGAACTTGCCACGCTCAAAAAGTTAATAGACAAAAAGCGCAGAACTGTTGAAAAATATCCTGAACCGAAACGTACGAGAAGCCTTATCGGTCTTCTTATGAGAAAGGGCTATTCTCTGCAGCTTATCAGGAAGGTACTGACTAAGCGAATTGCAAACGAGGAGATGGAAGCATGAAAAAGTCGTTCTTGTGGTTGGTCCTCTTGAGCCTTTTTATGGTGTTCGGCTGCTCCAAATCGGTGCGCTATTCCCAGGACGAGATAAAAGACTTTCCGCCGCAAATCCAGGACTATATCAGGAACAGCCAGGTGGCCGTCGGCATGACGAAACAGCAGGTGAGGCTTGCGTGGGGAGGCCCACATTCGATCGTTGTGCTGGCTCCCAGCGAGGACGGCCGGGAACGCGTCGAATGGGTCTATACGAAGATGGGCTTCTACACGTCCCGCCTTATCTTCACTGATGACAAGCTCGCCGAGATCGTCAGTGACGAGCCGGGGTTTGCAAAGTAAGATGAACAGCGCAGAGATCAGAAAAACATTTCTCGAATATTTCAGGTCCAAGGACCATGAGCTGGTGCGCAGCTCCTCTCTCATACCGGGCAATGATCCCACTCTGCTGTTTACCAATGCGGGTATGGTGCAGTTCAAGTCCGTATTCCAGGGCGAAGAAAAAAAACCGTACCGCCGCGCTGCCTCAAGCCAGAAGTGCATGCGTGCCGGAGGCAAACACAACGATCTGGAGAACGTCGGTCATACGGCACGTCATCATACGTTCTTCGAGATGCTCGGCAATTTTTCTTTCGGGGACTATTTCAAGAAGGACGCCATCATATTTGCGTGGGAGCTGCTGACTGACCGCTATAACCTCCCGAAAGAAAGGCTCTGGGCAACGGTTTACGAGGAAGATGACGAGGCTGAGCAGCTCTGGAAAGACCTTACCGGAATCCCTTCGGACAGGGTCGTGCGTCTCGGCGCTAAGGACAACTTCTGGCAGATGGGGGACACCGGTCCCTGTGGTCCCTGCTCTGAGATTCTCATCGACCAGGGCGAAGCAGTGGGATGTGGAAAACCTGACTGCGCTGTTGGCTGTGACTGTGACCGCTACCTTGAGATATGGAACCTGGTCTTCATGCAGTTCGACCGCAGCAGGGAAGGCACCCTGACACCGCTTCCCAAACCGAGCATCGACACCGGCATGGGTCTCGAACGGCTTTCTTCGGTTCTTCAGGGGAAGCATAATAATTTCGATACCGACCTCTTTGCCGGGATCATTTCTGCTATCTGCAGCCATTCAGGAAAGACCTATCATACGGACAGGCTCACGGACATTGCCATCAGGGTCATCGCCGACCATATTCGCTCTATCACGTTCCTGCTTTCTGAAGGCTGCGTACCCTCAAATGAAGGGAGGGGGTATGTATTGAGAAGGATCATCCGGAGGGCCTCCCGCTATGCAAAAAGCCTGGACATCAGCGATCCCATCCTATACAAGCTCTGTGACGCCGTTGCTGAAGGTCTGGGAAACGTTTACCCCGAGCTTGTTGAAGAAAAGACCAGAGTCCAGAAGGTGCTTCAGCTTGAGGAAGAACGCTTCATGAAGACACTGGAGCAGGGACTTGTCATCCTGAACGATGTGATCGCGCGGACGAAGAAGGGGGGGCTGAACAGCATTCCGGGGAGCGAACTCTTCCGGCTGTACGATACCTACGGTTTTCCGCTCGATATTGCCCGTGACGTGGCCTCGGAACAGGACCTTGCCATTGATGAACCGGGATTTCACCGCGAGATGGAGCAGCAGAGAACAAAGGCACGCGCCTCCTGGGTAGGCGAAGAGTCTCCCGCTGCATCTGCTGTCTATAGAGATCTTCTGCAGAAGTATGCGGCAACAGAATTTATTGGATATGATTCTTTCGAGACCAACGCTGTGGTGCTCGCGATAGTCAAGGACGGGAAGCCGGTCGAAGAACTGTCCGCAGGCGTAGAGGGAGAGGTACTCCTCGACAGGACACCGTGTTATGCGGAATCGGGCGGTCAGGTCGGAGACCAGGGCAGGCTGAGGGCTGATAATGTTCGAGCTCTCGTGCTCGATACGCGGAAGCCCGTCGAAGGGATCCACCTGCATAGGGTCAGGGTGCTCGAGGGCTCACTCAGAGCTTCTGCAGAGGTCACGGCCTCAGTCGACAGAGAACGGCGTCTTTCGACCATGAGAAACCATACGGCAACGCATCTTCTTCATGCGTCGCTGAGGAACATCGTGGGCGAGCACGTAAAACAGGCAGGATCGTATGTCTCCGACGAACGTCTTCGCTTCGACTTCACTCATTTTCAGTCCCTAGACCCGAACATGATCATTTCCGTGGAGGACGAGGTGAATGCCAGCATCCTGAACAATATCCCCGTCGCCATAACAACCATGGAAACGGCAAAAGCGATCGAGTCCGGGGTCACCGCCCTCTTCGGCGAAAAGTATGGAGATGTGGTGCGCGTCATCTCGGTTCCCGGCGTGAGCTCGGAACTCTGCGGCGGAACGCATGCGCATGCCACGGGAGATATCGGTCTCTTCAAGATCCTGTCCGAGGGCAGCGTTGCTGCAGGCATCAGAAGGATCGAAGCTGTTACCGGCAAAGCTGCGATCGATTTTTTCAGAAGTGAGGAAACCGAACTCAGAAATGTATGTGAGACCCTCAAGGTCACCGAAAGAGCAGCGGAGAAAGTATCACGGCTTATGAGCGAGATGAAGGATCTTGAAAAGCAGCTCGATTCCCTGAAAGGCAGGAGCGCAGCCGAGAGTTCCGGAAAGATCGCGAAGGCAGCCCGGAAAATAGACGGCATTGCCACGGTCTCCTATCGGATTGACGGCATCGATGCCAGGGACCTCAGAGTTCTTGCAGATAACGTCAGAGATGCCCTGGGTTCGGGCATCCTGGTCCTTGCTTCGGTCACGGACGACCAGGCAGCTCTGGTAGCCATGGTTACCAAAGATCTCACCAGCACCTATAGTGCGGGAACTATCCTCCGCGACATCGCTGCTGCGGCTGGGGGCAAAGGGGGCGGGAAGCCCGACACTGCCCAGGGCGGCACGAAAGATATTGCCAAGCTGGACAAAGCCCTGGAATCGTTATACGATATAGTCAAACGGCGGTAGTCGTGGTCAGTGATTGTCTCTCCGTACCAGAGTGGAGTGCGTTTTGTCTCTCTCGCTGATCACGAATGATTATTCATGAACCATTACACAAGGAGGATGTATGGCACTGGTTGATATCTTAAGAAATGCTATGCTCGCAGGTTTCGGCATGCAGGAAAAGGTTAAGGAATTTGTGGACGATCTGGTCAAAAAAGGAGAACTGAACGAATCACAGGGCGCAAAGCTCGTGAAGGAGTGGGCTGACAAGGCCGAAAAAAACACCGAGGATATTACCAACAGCCTCAATGATCTTCTCAAAAAGACGGTCGATAAAATGAAGCTTCCTTCAAAAGAGGATATGGATAAACTGACCGAACAGGTCAACGTCCTCTCCGAAAGAATAAAGAAGCTTGAGGAAAGTGGCAGGCAAAATCCGTAAGGCCCATACATGCCCTTCAGTTTTCTGAGATTCCGCAAAAGCGCGAACAGGATAAGGCAGATTATCAATGTCTTTCTCAAGTACGGTTTCGGCAAGGTAATCGACCAGATCCATCTCGGAAGGTTTATCCCCTTCAGAAAAAGGATCAAGACCTTTGGGCAATGGCCGCCGGTTAAGAGCCCTTCAGCTCCGGAACAGCTCAGAATGGCCTTTGCCGAACTCGGGCCCAGTTTTATCAAGCTTGCCCAGATCCTGTCGTCCCGTCCCGATCTGATCACGACGCGGTTCGCTGACGAGTTTAAGAAGCTCCAGGACCGGGTGCCGCCCTTCCCTGCAGAAGAAGCCTTCAGGATCATCGAAGATGAGACGGGAAAGAAGATCGAGGAGATTTTCTCTGTCTTTGACAGAATCCCCGTTGCGGCCGCTTCCATAGCCCAGGTTTTCCAGGGAAAACTCCTCGACGGCAACGACGTCATCATCAAAGTGCAGCGTCCGCGTATCCGTGAACAGATCGATACCGATATCGGCATCCTTATGTATGCTGCCAGTCTGCTTGAGAAATATCTTCCAGAAAGCAATTTCTTTAACCCCACCGGTATCGTCGAGGAGTTTTCAAGGACTGTGAGAAAAGAGCTTGACTTCCTTGAAGAGTCCCGTAATTGCATGCGGTTCAGAAAGAATTTCGAAAACGTCCCCGATGTTTACATACCGGCTATTTTCGACAGGTTCACAACCAATAAGATTATCGTCATGGAACGGATCGAAGGCGTAAGGATCGATGACATCGAGGGCATTGTGCGGCTTAACCTTGACAGGCCCAGACTGGCAAAGGCTGGAGTAAACGCCTATTTCAAGATGACCCTTGAAGACGGGTTTTTTCATGCAGATCCCCATGCAGGGAACATCTTTGCGATGCCCTCAGGCAAAATAGGGTTTATGGACTTCGGCATTGTGGGACGGGTTTCCCTTGAGCTGAGGGAAACTATGGCGAATACGTTTCTTGCGCTCATCAACAAGGACTTTGACAGCCTCGTTGATCAGTATATCGAACTCGGACTGGTGCCGGAACATGTTGATCTGGATGCGTTCAGGAGAGAGTTCAAGGCGGACCTATGGGAGTTCCTGGAACCCCTTTACGGCATGACCATCAAAGAGATCAATTTTGCCGAATACCTTGACACCGTAACGCATCTCGCCATAAAGCATAAGATGAAAATACCCTCTGACCTTCTGCTCATCAATAAAGCAATGCTGATTCTCGAGAACATTGGCCGCGAGCTAGACCCTAACTTCGATTTCATTTCCGTTGCAGAGCCGTACGCATCAAAGATCGTCAGGGAGCGCCTGAGGCCCGGAAGGCTCTTTGAAAAAGCCCGTAAGAACGTTATGGAGATTACAGATTTCGCCGTCCTCTTTCCCCGACAATTGCGGCAGATTGTCCAGAAGGTGTTGAAAGACGACTTTCACATAAAGATGACCCATATAGGACTGGACCGACTGATCCGGGATATGGACCGCTCGAGCAACCGCATTGCCTTCGGCATGATCATCAGCGCAATCCTTCTTAGCTCCGCGATCATGCACTCTACCGGGGCCGGACCCACCGTACTGGGCTTTTCACTCCTTGGCATGTCAGCCTTCTTCTTCGCCCTGCTCCTGGGTGTGTGGCTCATCATATCGATCATCCGGTCGGGGAGACTGTAGCTCCCGGCATCCCCTGCACCAACGCATCAGCGCCAGGAAGACGATCTAAGGCGTCGTTAAACGACATCATCGCAGCCTGTTTGATCAGCTGACCCTAGACTGACGTATCAGCAGCAACCTGCGCCTCGGTTCCCGCACCTTTGAAATGCATGGCTTACTCCATGGATTGCCGCACCGTGTGAAACTTCGGGGTATCGGGGACAGGTTGGCCACGAGGTGTGTTTGATGGAACTGTGCACTCCTTGGCGAGCATTGTGGTTCCGAATGTAACGTCGAAACTGCCGAGGCTCCTCAGGAGGTTATAGATCGCTTTCGTGTTCGGCCATACAAATCGTTTCCATTCTTCCGGGATTTGTGGTACGGTAATGATTATCTTTTTTACCGGAGGCCGGCATGACACAGCGACGCATATTCCTGATACTGTACTTCTTCATTTTCCTCTTCGCCGTTAGCGCCGACGCTGTTGAGCCAACCGCCAGTGTAGATACCGGTTTAGAAGGTCAGCTCCCCCCCTATGCAGGAGCAAAGGCCTCGACAGCGGTAGCCAAATTCGATTGGAAGGCTGGCTACGACTATCACCATGGAGAGCCTGGAGGGTTGAGGGACATGCTTTCCACAGTCCTCGTCCAGAGCAAGAGGTTCAGGGTTCTCGAACGACAGGAATTTAACGCCATAAAAGACGAGATAGGCCTTTCCGAAGAAGGGTATACGGAACAACAGACCGCCAAGAAACGAGGCAAGGTCAAGGGAGCTGACCTTCTCATTGTTGCTGCAGTCACCGGTTGGGACCCGGGAACCTCGGGGACGGGAGGTGGGATCGGGATCGGCAACTGGAAAGGGTTCGGCGGCATTCTGGGCGGAATAAAAAAATCCAGCATGGCGATGGATATCCGGATCTTCGATACCGAAACCTCTGAAGTGCTTGCGGCGACGCGCGTGGAGGGCGAGGCAACAGATTTCAATCTGGGCGGCTTCGGCGGAGGAATTATCGGCACGGTTGGTCTGGCAGGGGGCCTCAGCACGTACTCGAAGACCCCCATGGAGAAAGCGATCCGCGTATGCATCTACGAGGCCGTCAAGTATGTTATTGAGAATACGCCGAAGGAATATTTCAAGTATTAGCTGAGGGAGCCCTTTTCCTCTTCCTTACAGTCTCGTCAGCGTGTTGAGTAGCGCCTCGGCTTTTTTGAGGCTTTCGTAATATTCCCGCTCCGGATCGGAGTCAGCCACAATGCCTGCGCCAGCCTGCACATATGCCTTCCCGCTCTTCACCAGAAAGGTCCTGATGATGATATTCAGGTCCATGTTCCCATTGTAGCCGATGTAGCCAAGTGAGCCGGTATACGGCCCCCGCCGTCTCCCCTCAAGCTCCTCTATGATCTCCATGCAGCGTACCTTGGGCACGCCGGTTATTGTCCCTCCCGGAAAGGCTGCACTGATAACGTCAAAGCAATCCTTGCCCGGTGCAAGCACGCCTTTTACATTCGATACGATATGGATGACATGAGAATACTGCTCCGTGATCATCAATTCATCCACAACAACGCTCCCGTAGTCGGATACTCTTCCCAGATCGTTCCGTTCCAGATCAATAAGCATGATATGCTCTGCACGTTCTTTTTCATTGAGAAGCAGTTCCGCTGACATCTCGCTGTCCTCTCTCCGGTCCCTGCCCCGCGGACGCGTACCGGCGATCGGCCGCGTGTCAACCGATCCCCCCGTTACCCGAACCAGTCTCTCGGGAGATGAACTAACAAGAGCATAATCGCCGAAGTCAATAAAGGCTGCAAAAGGAGAAGGATTGATCTCACGGAGAATACGGTATACGTTCAGCGGGGATGTACTGCCGATGTCTGCCGAGATCCTGAGCGAAAGGTTGGCCTGGAAGATATCACCGGCGGCAATGTACTCCTTGGCCTTTCTTACCATAGCGATATACTGCGCTTTCTCTGTCTGGTGCTCGATGCCTGCAGTTCCCTGCAATGCCGGAATATCCGCTACAGCAGGCTTATCTGCCGTTACCGTCGCTATCAGCGTTTCAAGCGTTCTTTCCGCATCACGAACGTGGTCGATCGTTACACCATCCACCTCGCTGAAGCCAAGCACCGTATCCCGCACGCCGGGACATATGACCGCCCAGCATTTTCCTTCCTGGTGGTCAAAGGCTATCACTCGGTCGAACATGAAAAAATGCGCATCAGGGACGCTCAGATCGTCAACTGCACTAGCGGGCAGTCTTTCCAGATACCGAACAAAGTCGTAGCTGAACATACCTGCGGCACCGCCCTGAAACGGCGGAAGCCCCTCCACTGCATGCTGCGGATAGGCGGCTACCAGCTCGCGCAGCCGATGAAGGGGTTTCCGGGTGGAAAGCGTTTTTTTCCCCCCGCAGTCGATCTCTACAATTCCGTTCTTTACGGTAAAGGTCAGGTAGGGATCAATGCCGATGAAAGAATAACGTGAGATATGCGCAGGACCTTTCAGGCTCTCCAGCAGAATACTGTGACGGGAACATACTTTCCGATACACAGCGAACGGATCCTGATAGGGCATCTCCCTATAGAGAGGGTCAAAAGGCATGACGGATGATCCCGGATAAGAAAACCCTGCCCATGACGGGTTCAGGCCTGAGCGATCTCAGCACGGATAAGTTCTATAGCCCTGAGAGGATTGTCGCTGTTGAGTATGGCCCTCCCCATGACGAGGTAGTCAGCACCCTCCCTGAGAGCATGCTTCGGTGTCGACATGCGGTGCTGATCATCAGCAGATGACCACGAGGGTCGGATACCTGGAGCTACGATGAGGAAGCCTCTGCCACAGTGTCCGCGGATCATGGCTGCCTCCTGCGCAGACGCAACGACACCGTCAAGTCCGGCTTTCAGGGCAAGTCCGGCCAGATGTCTCACGTGTGTTTTCAGACTATGCAGGATGCCGACCTCGTGCCTGAGGACATCCTGTGACATGCTGGTCAGGACGGTAACAGCTATGATCCTCGGCTTAGCTATGTTTTCCCTGAGGCAGACATTCACCACCTCGTCCCTGCATTTCATCATCATGTCCAGCCCGCCGGATGCATGAACATTGAACATATAAACCCCTCGACGGACAGCTGCTATCCCGGCTTTCGCGACCGTGGTAGGAATATCATGGAACTTGAGGTCCAGAAAGACCTTCTTCCCTCGTTTATGGATCTCGTCAATGATCTTTGAACCGGCACGGGTGTGCAGCTCGAGACCGACCTTAAATATCTCTATATGCGAAGAAAATCTCTCTACCAGCTCGACCGCATAATCACAGTCAGCCACATCAAGAGCAAGGATCAGTTTTTCCTCTGTTGTCAATCAAAGAACTCCTATACCTTCGGGAGTACGATATCTTTCTGTGCCTGGTACTTGCCTTTTTTATCAGCATAGGACGTTACACACTCCTCCTCCGCTGCCAGGAATATAAGCTGGGCAAGTCCCTCGTTCGCATACAGCCTGACTGGAAGTGGTGAGGTATTGGATACCGAAATGGTTATATATCCTTCCCATTCAGGCTCAAGCGGAGTGACATTGACAACAATGCCGCACCGGGCATAGGTAGATTTCCCGAAACAGATCACCAGTACGTCGCGGGGAATCCTGAAGTATTCGAGAGACCGGCAGATGATGTAGGAATTCGCCGGTATCTCACAGACATCTCCCGTATAGTGTTCAAAATTTTCCTCATTAAAGTTCTTGGGGTCTATGATCGTTCCGGTTTGTGGCATGGGGACCCTGAAATCATGAAAAATCCTGAGGTCATATCCATAGGCACTCACCCCGAAGGAAATGACCTCTTTCCTTACCTGGGAAGTCTCGAACGGCGCTATCATGCCCTTCTTCCCCATCTCGATGATCCATCGGTCGTTCTTTACCATGTCTCCACGCTCTTTTGCGTCGTTATTATATCATGCTCGATCTTCTTTTTCTTGAAGAACGCTTTTTTGAAAAGGTATAATCCCGATTATGGAAACATGTCACATATGCGGCAACCTGCCGGACAACTGCACCTGTTGCCCTGAATGAGGGCATGTCTGCCTCCTGGATCTGGGGGAATTGTTCTGTCCGGTCTGCAGGCCCGAACCGACCAAAAGAAATGGCATAAGGGAAATACCTGACACGCCTCGCTATGACGAAAAAAACAGGAAAGGAGAGCTTTGATGGCAGATGAACATTCTTTTGATATAGCAAGCAAGGTTGATCTTCAGGAAGTATTGAACGCAGTTCAGCAGGCAACGAAGGAGATATCACAGAGGTTCGACTTCAAGGCAAGCAAGAGCTCAATAGACCTGAACAAGGACAAGCATGAGATAACCCTTGTCTCGGACGACGAGCTCAAATTGAAGACTGTTGTGGATATTCTCCAGACAAAGCTGGTCAAGCGGGGGGTCTCCTTAAAGGCCCTCCAGTACGGCAAGGTCGATCCGGCAGCCGGCAACACCGTGCGCCAACTCGTCACCCTCCAACAGGGGATACCGCTCGATAAGGCGAAGGAGATCGTAAAGCTGATAAAAGAGACGAAGATGAAGGTCCAGTCCGAGATCCAGAAGGATCAGGTCCGGGTAAAGGCCAAGAAGATAGATGATCTCCAGGCATTGATAGCCTTGCTGCGCGAAAAGGATTTCGGGGTCCACATCGACTTTATCAATTATCGCTGATCCTGCAGTTTCTCCAGCGCTTCTTTTGCGGCGAGCGTCTCAGCCTCTTTTTTCCGCCGTCCGGAGGCGGTGCCGAGAAGCCTTCCGTTGAGGGATACCGATACAGTGAATATCCGCTGGTGCTCCTCTCCCAGCTGGCTGATTACCCGGTATTCCGGCAGTTTCCCGTATGCCAGCTGCGTACGTTCCTGAAGTTCTGTCTTGTAATCGAAAAACTGCCCGCTGTCAAGTGCGGTCTCCATACGCTCGCTGAACAGCCGGCAGATGATATCCCGTGCCCGCTCGAATCCCCCATCCAGGTAAACAGCTCCTGCAACTGCCTCAAAAGCATTCGCCAGGATGGACTTTTTCGTCCTTCCCCCGGTCGACGTCTCCCCTTTCCCGAGAAGAAGGTATTCACCGAGGGAAAGTGAAGCCGCAATCTCAGCGAAGACCGGTTCGCTGACGATATAGGATTTTATTTTTGCGAGCACAGACTCCGTATATGCTGATTTATGGAGAAAGAGATATTCCACGACGACAAGGCCGATGACCGAATCGCCAAGAAACTCAAGGCGCTCATTAGGCTGAGATGCTCCTTCTTTGTTCTCGTGGTAGTATGACTTGTGCGTCAGCGCTTCAAGGAGCAACTGCCGGTTTGTAAATGCATATCCCAGCCGTTGTTCAATGAGAGGGAGAAACTGGCTGGCACTCTTACGGCTCAATGATCGAATTTCTTAAACAGAAGACAGGCATTCGTCCCACCAAAACCGAAAGAGTTCGACAACGCGCAACCGACCGTGGCAGGTCTTGCCTTGTGGGCCACATAATCGAGGTCGCAACCCTCGTCAGGGTTGTCAAGATTTATGGTAGGCGGCATCATATTGTGATGGATGCTCAGAACGCTGATCACCGCTTCAACGCCTCCGGCTGCGCCGAGCAGATGGCCGGTCATCGACTTCGTTGAGCTCACTGACAGTTTATAGGCATGATCTCCGAAAACATTCTTGATCGCAAGCGTTTCAAGCTCATCACCATGCTTGGTCGAGGTACCATGGGCATTGATATAGCCAACCTCAGACGGAGAAATGCCCGCATCATGAATTGCCATGGCCATACAACGGGCAGCCCCCTCGCCTCCCGGCGCCGGAGAGGTGATATGGTATGCATCACCCGTCAGTCCGTAGCCGATGAGCTCGGCATAGATCTGCGCACCACGCTGTTGTGCATGGGCGAGCTCTTCAAGAATAACAATACCCGCTCCCTCTCCCATGACAAAACCATCCCTGTCCCTGTCAAAGGGCCTGCTCGCCTTTTCCGGCTCGTTATTACGCGTGGAAAGGGCCTTCATGGCATTGAATCCGCCAATACCCATGGCAGTGATCACGGACTCGGTTCCTCCGGCTATCATGGCCTCGGCATCTCCCCGCTGGATTACCTTGAAGGCGTCGCCAATTGCGTGGCTGCCGGTCGCGCACGCAGTGGCCGGCGCCGAATTAGGGCCTTTGGCGCCAAACCGAATGGATATCTGCCCTGCAGCAAGATTGATGATGAGCATGGGGATAAAGAACGGTGTTATCTTCCTCGGGCCTTTTTCCAGAAGAACCTTATGGTAATGCTCAATGGCCGGAAGCCCCCCCATACCGGCGCCGACATAGACACCCACACGGGGTGCATTGGTCTTGTCGATCTTAAGGCCGGAATCTTCCATAGCCATGGCCGAGGCAGCAATACCGAAGTGGATAAACCTATCCATCTTCTTTATCTCCTTGATCTCGATAAACTCTTCAGGGTTGAAACCATGGACCTCACCTGCGATCTGGGTGGGAAACGCTGCTGCATCGAAATGGGTGATTTTCCGGATGCCCGATCTTCCCTGGATAAGACCCTCCCAGCTCTTCTCAACACCGATGCCGAGAGGGGTGACAAGTCCGAGCCCGGTTACTACGACACGTCTTTTATCCATCAAGCCTGTTTGTTTTTGATATATTCGACGGCGTCCTTGACCTTCTGGATCTTTTCAGCGTCTTCGTCAGGTATCTCGATATTGAAAGCCTCCTCGAATGCCATGACAAGTTCAACCGTATCCAGAGAATCCGCACCAAGATCTTCTACAAATGAGGACTCCGGTGTAATCTCAGCAGCATTCACGCCAAGTTGCTTCGCGATAATCTCCTTTACTTTTTCATCTACCATTCTCTTACCTCCAGTTGATTTTCACTCGTAATTTCACCACATCACCTGCACAGGACCTACATATACATGCCGCCGTTCACATGTATCACCTGACCCGTGATATATCCATTGCCCGGTTCTGCAAAAAACACGACCGCATGTGCAACATCATCAACGGAACCGAACTTTCCGATTGGGATAGATTTTAACATTTCCTGTTTGATATTTTCACTCAGCGCGTCAGTCATTGCCGTGGAGATGAAACCGGGAGCCACGGCATTTACGGTAATACCCCGGTTGGCATATTCCCGTGCCGTTGTTTTGGTAAGGCCGATGATGCCGGCCTTTGAAGCGCTGTAGTTTGCCTGGCCGGGATTGCCCATGAAGGCCACAACCGATGCGATATTGACGATCCTGCCATTCCGCTGCTTCACCATCACCTTAACCGCCTCCTTTGAACAGAGGAAAACCCCTTTCAGGTTAATGCTGAGGACAAGATCCCAGTCCTCCTCCTTCATCCGTAACAGAAGACCATCTCTGGTGATTCCGGCATTGTTGACCAGCACATCCAGCCTTCCGAAATCCTTCATTACTTCCTCAAAAACCCTCATGACATCAGCTGCCTTCGAGACGTCCAGATTGGCAGCTTTGGCTCTTACCCCTGTCTGTGACAGTTCACGGGCAGTCTCCTCTGCGCTCTGGAGAGATACGTCCGCAATGACCAGATCAGCCCCTTTTGCTGCAAACTTTTCTGCTATTGCCCGACCGATACCGCGCGCTCCGCCGGTCACCATGACAACCTGTCCCTTCAGTTCCATAAACCCTCCCTGGAAAAAATCGGTGTAATTTTAACAGAGTATTCCCCCCTTTATCCAGCCTTTTCTCTTGATGCAAGCTGCAACTATTTAGGATAAAAGACTTTTAGGCAATCTCCTCGAACGAAAGCAGCTCGAACCGTGTAAGGAACTGAATACTTCATACCGGCGTTCCGGGCTGATTTCAGAACACGATCCTACCGGTAACACCTGAACCCGCGGCCCGTATCTGCTTCTCCCTTGTTTGCTTTTTCATGAATTATTGCCGTACCATACATATGAACGCCCCGTTCGACATCACGGGCAGATCAAAGGAGAATGTATGTCAGAATCAACCATCATGATTGACGGCATGTCCTGCATGCACTGTGTAATGAGAGTAAAGAAGGCGATCGAGGCACTTTCCGGCATCAATAACCTAAATGTTGAAGTGGGTAAGGCAGATGTCAGCTTTGACGATACCAAAACCTCTCAGAAGGATATTGAGGCGGCAATTGTAAAGGCAGGCTACAAGATAAAAGGGTGATCAGGCCGCTCCCCTGATCGTTGCTCCCGTCGCTGCGGTGATGAAATCGACCAGGGCAGCATGGACCGGCTCAACCTCGGTTTCGGCAAGAGTCCTTTCCTTGCTTCGGTAGGTCAACCGGACCCCAAGGCTTTTCTTCTCCTGTGGCATGTTCTTTCCCTTGTAGTAATCAAAAAGCTCGATCTGCTCGATGATCTCCGCATGATAACGACGGAAGAGCTCCAGCACATCGGCCGCACTTATATGATCATCGATGATCAGGGCTATATCCCGTTCGATGGCCGGATATCTCGGTATCTGCCGGTATACAATCTTCCGGTCGAGATGCGTCATCAGGGTATCGACATCGATCTCGAATACCATTACCTGCGGCTTGTGCACTTTCATATCAAGCCGCTCGATAACCTGAGGCCCCAGTTCCCCCATATAACCGATCTTCGCATCTGCACACAGTATGTCAGCAGACTTGCCGGGATGCAGAAACGCCTCATGAGATGGCACCAGAGAAAACTCTTTGAGACGTATTTCCTCAAACAGGGCTTCGATCGCTCCTTTTACCAGATAGAATGGCGGGACAGCATCCTTCCAGATGACCGGCGTAGCGTCCTGGAAAAATATTCCGGCAAGCCTCAGCCCTTCGCTCGGCAGCTGCTTTCCCCAGTCAATGAACACCCGTGACAACTCGAAAAGGCGAATGTCTTTGAGTCCCCGTGCGTGATTATAGAGAAAACTCCGTATCAGGGACGGCATAAGCGTCGTCCTCATCAGGCACTCTTCCTGTCTCAGGGGATTTTTCAGCATGATGTGCCTGCGCCGGTGTTCATTCACATGCTCCGCAATAGAAAGGATATCAAGGTCAGCACTGTTCATAAAGCTGAAGTTGACCACTTCATAAAACCCCGATTTTCGGATCGATTCCCGTATTTTCTGTACGGTCCTCTCCCGCAGGTTCAACGTTCCTTCAGAAAGCATGGTCCGCGGTACCCGTGCAGGGATATTCTCGTATCCATAGCAGCGTGCTACCTCTTCCACGATGTCCACGGAATCTGTGATATCGCCTCTAAATGCAGGAGGAAACGCAATAAACTCCTCTCCCCTGTCTTCGGTCCTGACGCCGATCCTGTCGAGCAGTCTCCGCATCAAATCATGCGGTATGTCGACGCCGATAAGAGCATTTACCTTCCGGTAGGAAACGGTAATCGCAACAGGGCTGAACTTGACCGGATAGACGTCCACGATATCCCTGACCGTACCGCCGCCGACCTCTGCGATGAGAAGCGCGGCCCTGTTCAGGGCATGTTCGAGGAATACCCGGTCTGTCCCGCGCTCGAACCGGTAGGATGACTCGCTCTTCAGGCCGAGCGCTTTGGAAGATTTCCTGATCGATGACGGGGTGAAGTAAGCACTTTCAAGAAAGATGTTGTTCGTCGCCTCAGTTACGGATGAGCCTGATCCACCCATAATACCGGCAACAGCTACCGGGGTCGCTGCATCCCATATGAGCAGCGTATCCTCTTCGAGCTTTCTCTCCGCACCGTCAAGTGTTGTTATGCTTCTGTCCCTTCCTGCCCTTGCCACCCGAATCTTCTTCCCCGCCAGCCTGTCGGCATCAAATGCATGCAGGGGATGTCCAAGCTCCAAAAGTACATAGTTCGTAACATCAACCACATTATTGATGGCCCTGATGCCGCACTTTTCAAGTTTTTTCTGCATCCATCCCGGAGACGGCGCAACAGAAACCCCGCGGATCGACCTTCCGGCATACCGGGCGCAAAGGTCCGGATCATCAATGACCACCTGGACGTCAGAAGGATCGAGCCTTCCGGCTATCTCCGTTTTCGGCAAACTCAGCGGCACGCCGAAAACCGAAGCGACTTCCCGGGCAATGCCGAGGATGCTTAGGCAGTCAGGCCTGTTGGGCGTTACGTTCACCTCCATAACAACATCACCGCCAACACTCTCCATGCCCTCTATCTCCAGCCCTGCCATAGTAAGCCGGTGGGCAATCTCCTCCGGTCCTGCGCTGAGAGCAACGAATTCCTTTATCCAGTCGAGCGATATACGCATTGTCGTCTCCCTAAAACTGTCTTAAAAACCTGAGGTCATTTTCATAGAACAAGCGTATGTCATCTATCGCATACTTCAGCATCGTAAGCCTTTCCACGCCCATGCCAAAGGCAAATCCGGTGTATTCGTCGGACGCGTAGCCGGACATCTCGAAGACCTTCGGATTGACCATGCCGCATCCCATAACCTCAAGCCACCCGGTTGTCTTGCATACCCTGCACCCCTTCCCTGCACAGAAGATGCAGCCGATATCCACCTCAGCACTCGGCTCCGTAAAAGGGAAATAGCTCGGCCGGAAACGCACAGGCGTGCCCTTGCCGAAAAAACTGCGTATAAAAAGCTCCAGCACCCCTTTCAGGTCGCTGAAGGAGATGCCTGCATCCACCATGAGACCCTCAACCTGATGAAACATGGGTGTATGCGAGATATCAGCATCGCATCGATAGACTTTTCCCGGAGCTATGATCTTGAGCGGCGGCCGTTTCTTTTCCATGACCCTCACCTGCACCGGAGACGTATGGGTCCTGAGCACAACATCGTCAGAAACATAGAATGTGTCCTGCATGTCCCTGGCGGGATGGTGCCGGGGAATGTTGAGCGCCTCGAAGTTGTAATAATCAAGCTCGACTTCGGGTCCTTCTTCTATACCGAAGCCCATGGATACAAAAATATCCTTGATCTCCTGAAGGACCCTGTTCAGGGGATGGAACCTGCCTGCATGGCTTGGCTTGCCGGGGAGGGTTATATCGATCTTTTCTGCCTGAAGGCGTTTCTGCTTCTCAATATCCTTCAGTGATTCCTCTTTTTGATCTATGGTCTGGTCGACAAAAAACTTCAGTTCATTGACAGCCCTGCCGAAGAGCGGCCGTTCCTCAGGAGGAACTGAGGATAGGGCCTTCAGCTGTCCCGTTACCAGCCCCTTCCGTCCGGTGTATTTTGCCTTGAGCTGCTGAAGATCTGTTATATCCGAAACTGCGCTGAGGTCGTCAAGAAAGGACTGTTTAAGGGAAAGCAGATCATTCACCGCGGCATTATGATGCGAGCTTTGTCTTTACCGTTTCTGCGATCTGGCTGAATGCCTTGGGATCATGGTATGCAATGTTTGCGAGTGCCTTTCTGTCAAGCATGATCTCAGCTTTTTTGAGCCCTGACATGAACTGACTGTAATTGAGTCCTAATGCGCGCACTGCAGCGCTGATCCTCGTGATCCAGAGTGCGCGGAACTCGCGCTTCTTTGCCCTGCGGTCGCGATATGAATACTGGAGCGCCTTCTCTACAGTCTCATTCGCTACTTTGACGAGTCGTCCCCTGCCCCCGTAAAATCCTTTTGCCTTCGCAAGGAGTTTCTTCCTGCTCCTGGTATTTTTTACACCACTTTTTGCCCTTGGCATCTTCTTATCCTCCTGGTTCTTTCAGCGGACTGAGCGCATGATAACCGCTGCCCTGCCCGGCAACTGCAAAATCTCAGCTATATGGTAAAAGCGTCTTGATGTTCCTCTCGTCGGTCTTTGCAACGATAGCCGACTGGCGCAGGCTGCGGGTCCGCTTCGCCGGTTTTCCGGTCAGAAGGTGGCTCTTATAGCCTTTGTGTCTCATGACCTTGCCGGTTCCGGTGACCTTGAACCGCTTGGCGGCACCTCTATGCGTCTTCATTTTTGGCATCTTGTCCTCCCATAATAAAATTCCTGCAGAGAAGCAGTGACTGAAAGCCTGCTTCTGTACGAGAGTGAGTATTATACTGCAAATTTATTTATTTTGTCACGGGGAAAGCATTACGATTTTGGAGCAACGACCATGGTGATGTGATTTCCCTCAAGCCGGGGCTGCTGCTCGATCTGATACTTCCCGGTGAGGTTCTGGATAATCCGTTCGTAGACCTTCATGCCGAGTTCAGGCCGTATGATCTCGCGGCCCCGGAAGTACATCACAACCTTGGCCTTGTCGCCTTCTTCGATAAAACGATTGATATTCCTGATCTTGAGCTGAAGATCATGCTCGCCGACCTGGGGTCTGACTTTTACTTCTTTGACGTCGATGGTCTTTCTCTGCGTGTGCTTCTTATGGAGCTGATACTTATATTTGCCGAAATCGAGGATCTTGCATACCGGCGGGTTTGCCGTAGGGGATACTTCAACAAGATCGAGCTCCCTTTTGTCCGCAACAACCAGGGCCTCGCGCACCGACATGACGCCAAGCTGACCGCCGTCACTGTCGATAACTCTGATCTCTTTCGCCCTGATCTGTTCATTTACTCTGATGTTTTTTCCGATGTCCCGGTTACTGATGTTTTCACCTCCTGGTATTGATCTCTTCTAGCAGAAAAGATACGAGTTCGTCGCATGTAAAAGGGCCGACATTCTCCCCATTACGCCTCCTCAGACTCATGCTGCCCTGCTCCGACTCCTTGTCACCAATGACAATCGCATAGGGCACCTTCTTCACCGTACTTTTTCTTATCTTATTGCTGATCTTCTCGCTGTCAGCATCAAGCTCAGCGCGTATCCCCTTCTGTCTCATAGCAGATGCTATTTCCCTGGCATAGGGAGCATGTTTTTCTGATATCGTAAGCACCGATACCTGCACCGGTGCGAGCCAGAGTGGAAATGCACCAGCATAATGCTCGACCAGCACACCGAAAAACCGCTCGAGTGAACCCATCAGTGCCCGGTGGACCATGATAGGACGGTGCTCCCTGCCATCCGTGCCCCGGTACGTCATGTCAAAGCGTTCAGGAAGATTGAAATCAACCTGGATCGTGCTGCACTGCCAGGCTCTCCCGAGGGAATCCTTCACCTTGATATCGATTTTCGGGCCGTAAAAAGCTCCTCCGCCCTCGTCGATGCTGTATGCAAGATCTTTCGCCCGCAAAGCGCTCTCGAGCGCAGCCGTTGCCTTTTCCCAGTGCTCGTCGGTCCCCACATATTTTTCGGGACGGGTTGACAGGTACGTATCGAATTGTTCGAATCCAAAGGTGCGCAGTATGAAAAGAATGAAATCAAGGACCGTAAGGATCTCTTCTTCGATCTGGTCTTCACGTGCGAAGATATGGGCATCGTCCTGGGTAAAACCGCGGACCCGGAGCAGGCCGTGGAGAACACCTGACCGTTCGAAGCGGTATACCGTACCCAACTCAGCATACCGGACCGGAAATTCCCTGTAGCTCTTCAGGGAGCTCTTATAGATATGGATATGGAAGGGACAGTTCATGGGCTTTATCTCATAGGGGGTGCCCTCTACTTCCATGGGTGAATACATGTTCTCATGATAGAAGTCAATGTGTCCGCTGGTACGCCAGAGATCAAGTCGTGCGATGTGAGGACTGTAGAGAAGCTGGTAACCCGCCTTCAGATGCTCGTCCCGCCAGAAATCCTCGATCGTCTTTCGTATCAGTGCACCATTTGGGTGCCAGAGGATAAGGCCGGGGCCGACCTCGTCATTGATGCTGAAGAGATCAAGTTCCTTGCCGATTCTCCTATGGTCCCTTTTTTTGACCTCTTCGAGGAAGTCAAGATACTTTTTCAGTTCCTTGGGATTGCTGAATGAAGTGCCGTAGATTCTCTGCAGCATCTTTCTCTTTTCATCGCCCCGCCAGTAAGCGCCGGCGATGCTCAGGAGCTTGACAGCCGCGATTTTGCCCGTTGAGGGAAGATGCGGTCCTCTGCAGAGGTCAATAAAACCGTCTTCCTCATACACCGACACTATTTCATCAGGGATTTCCTTGAGCAGTTCCACTTTATACTGTTCGCCAACTGATTCAAACAGGCTGATCGCTTCCGCTCTCGGTATCTGCCTGCATACGAACGGAGAATCTTTCTTAATGATCTT
Source organism: Nitrospirota bacterium (assembly GCA_003252075.1). Classification (GTDB taxonomy): domain Bacteria; phylum Nitrospirota; class Thermodesulfovibrionia; order Thermodesulfovibrionales; family UBA6898; genus UBA6898. The sequence continues at coordinate 8,813 of QKDO01000042.1, read as the reverse complement.
CTCCATTTCCTTTTCAATGGAGACAAGATCTTCGGGGGTAAATGTTTTATCAATGTCGAAGTCGTAATAGAAACCGTCCTGGATAGCCGGACCGATGGCAACCCTCGCTTCGGGGAAAAGCTTCTTCACCGCGTGGGCCATGACATGGGAAGTGCTGTGGCGATAGATGTTTTTACCGTCGTCCGAATCAAAGGTCACTGCCTCGACAGCGTCATTTTCTTTGATCGTCTCAAGAGCTTTAAGGTCGGAAAGCCGGCCATTGATCTTGACCGCCAGGGCTTTTGATCTTGCAAGGTGCTTTTCCAGGTCGGACAGTTCGCTAATGTTCCGCTCGCTTCCATCTTCTGCTACCAGCTTAATGACTGCATACCTCCACTTTTCACGTTATACGCTGTAACAGCGTATATGATACAAAATAATATTTTTTTATTTCAATAAGTTTCATATACTGCCGTTGCGTACAGGCACTGCCATACATACTCTCCATACGAGAACAACATCTCATCATTCCCGTACCGGAGGGACCAGCAATGATGCTGAATGAAACTGAAGCAGGAGAAAGATGGTGTCACGTCGCCCTTTCCGCCAACTTAGCAAAATGCGTTGCTGCGGATTGAATGACCTGGAGATGGGCAGAATATACTTCGCACGTAGGTATAAAATGCGGCGCAGATGATTCCGAATGGGTCGACCAACCTGAGCAGCGGTGGGGCTTCTGCGGCCTGCCGGGAATGTATTCACCTATACGTCAGTCCGAGAGGCCGAAGAAACGGAAAAAAGCCTCACGATGCACCGCATTCGAAACGCGGAACAGGGAGCCATTTTCGTAATAGCGGACATAGGGGATCTGGTCATTGCGCCATTGGTTCTCTTTCAGTCGCAGGAAGTCCCGAAAGCAGTCCAGCTGATTGTAGACGATGAGATAAATGTCAAGGTCGTCTCCACACCCTGCTGTGTTACGGAGCCAATGCTCCATCCTTATCCAGTCAGAACACCAGTCCTGGGTCATCACCACAGCGACCTTCCGGCGCGATGCTGTGACATCGCTCCCGAACTCGCCTGACCTGATTGCGTGCAGCAACTGCTCGTCCGTCAGGGATTTCAGTTTCATCATTGATCTGTATTTTACCCTATGATGCAGGCACGGTAAAACCGGTTTTACTGGGTGCTCTTGACAACTCTAGGTAGGCCCCGGAGACTTCGAACCGCCGGCCCCTACCCTGTCAAGGTAACCAGGTTTTAAATGTAAGATTGTTGATAGGCGTGTCAATGTGGCCTATTCTGGGGTGGTATCGGCATCAAGCTTGCCCCAGATATCGAGATTTTATGCCATTAAGGAGAGGCGGTAAGCCTGCGAGCAAGTGGGTTAGAATTGGACGCCGACGGTGGGTCAATTTTCACCGATTATCAATAATCCAGTCTCACCCTAGAGATTTCTCTCTGCCGAGGGGTTATCAATTCCTGCACGCGTTAGAAGTTAGAAAAAGGAGAATGTACAAGTATGATGCTTAATTCATACATTACGACTGAGAGATAAATCATTATAGAAAAATTGAGCGCAATCTTTGTCATGGAAAATTCCTTGCTCAGACATAAGAGAAAGAGCGGGACCGCTGTAAACAGAAGTTTCATAATAACAAAAGATCTTGGGCCAAACCCCAGATAAAAAGCCATGACGGGATTAACCTCATTAGTGATACCATGGTCAATGAGCAAGCTGGTAAAATATGCGTCAATCACTGAAAGAGCGTATAACGATAAGAGTTTTAACCACAGCCAGCCACTATAGACATCTACGATCAAATGCTTCCGCTTATCTTCCTTCCTTCTTGCAGTCCGTCTCCGCCCACCAGAGGCCATAGAGCCGCAATATAAACCGGTAGGTTTTCGCCGTCTGTCGGGAGCGTTACGTCTGTCTATCTCTTCTATCCGGTCAAGCATATGTTTTTCATTCTCTTCCCCTCAACTGCAAGAGAGAGTGTCAACTCCTCTGACTGCTTCGGCATTTGCAAGAGAAGAATGCCTATGGATTCTTTTGACTCTATTAAAATAATTGCCCTAGGATGAAGAAATTGCTGTGACTGAAATCACCAAGTAACAGTTATCTCTGGAAACTGCTCGTCTATGCGTCACATCAGATTGAGTTTCAGCACCGATTTTCCCAAGGCTTCTCAATACCATGAGGAGCAGTTGATCTGAAACTGTTTGCACCGGAGAATGATGCTGAGATCGGGATGATCGGACTTGACCATCTCTTTCCTGCGCTGGCGGCTGATCGAAGAATTCCCTACGCGCTCGGCCCGCTTAAGGCGCCTACTTCTGGTGCGGGAATGACAACTTGTGAGGTCTTACTCGCAACCTCCCTTGTAAGTGCGTCTGTCCATGAATTGTCCACGAACTGTTTGTTGGCAAAATAACCTTATGTTACCAAGGGTTATGGTAGGCCCGGGCGGTTTCGAACCGACGACCTCTACCGTGTCAAGGATTATCATAAAGAGCTTGAGGTTTTACAAATCTTTATAAATCTTTACAAATAGTTAGTTTTTAGGGGCATAAGGGCTTGTAGCTTTTATGCCCTTTTCTATTCCTTTATGCCTGACTACTGTACAAAAACTATACAGTGGGCTTTTGGGGAGATCATTTCGAGTCCGCAAAAATCACGTTCCTTTTATTGCTCTCACTAACTCACAGTAGCCCGCAATGAATTCAGTTTTTTGACAGATGCGGAGAACCCCTTGCACTAAACACCCCTGATATAATTTGAGGCAGGTGTGTTACGGATGGTATTCAATGGAAACGGGAGGAGAAGAAAAATCCGCTCCTTCCTGAAAGAGTGAACGTTGGTGTGGGTGTGCATGGTGTGGAGTATAAGTGGTAATAAACATTTCTGAGCTCTTCTTCACGCGCTAGTGCGATGCTGATTAGATTTGCTGTAATGATCGGTTTATTGCTAACGGCGTGTAGCTCTGCGCCAGTTATTCATCCGTTACCTGCTTCTGGCGTCACGGTGGAAGGCGACAAGATACTCCATGATGGAAAGCCATTCGCAGAGCTTCGCTACTACTTTAGTGCTCGCTCGTCCGATTATCCAGGCGAAGCCTATCTTTTTCGGGCATCTACTCAACACAGAGGCATAGCAATCTATTATTTCGGTGAGGAAAGGCTCGTCTGGATTTTTCCAAAGAGAGGGCTTGAAGATGATATTCATGAGGGCCATTTTACGGCCCGAGGAGATGGAGAAGGCAAATTCGGTTGGGTCTTCGACGTATCTATTTCTCCCAGTGGCAAAAAGGTCCATTATAAAAAGCCGGGGCCCTTCTCCGTGTCCTCTTTTGAATACTCAGTAGAAACGGGGGCCTCCCGATAGTTGTCTGCGAAACTTATGGCAGTGCGCGGTCATGCCGAAATATTTTTTCCTGTACACCTCGCGAGTTGCAGTGCTTGATAACTGAGTAGTGCCCTTAATACTTTGCATTCTCGGCAACGCGCTGCGACGTTACCTCTGTCACTACATAGTCGGTCAGCACTGAACGCAAGAAAGATTCTTCTTTTCATCAACATCTGAAAAATTATCCTCACCATAAGTGTGTGAATCCTAGGTAACAACTTAGCGTAACCAATTATTAATATAACTTATTGGCTTATAAGTATTTACTTTTGACAGCCAGTGCGTAGTGTGATATTTGTTAAGGAAACTGCTACATTCTCGACAGAGCTAAGTCATTCGTGAGGGGGGGTGAAAGCTGCTGGTCTTCATATGCAACACTGTTGAGTTGCAGAATGATCGATGCTGTCGCTTAATCTGCTTTTTGCCTGGGACGAATGATCATGGGAGCGTACCTTATAAAACCGATACAATACATTCTCCAACCATCGTGTGAGAGCTGCCATGTTGAATATTGGGGTTTGCCCTATCTCCTCCATAATCCTTTCTCCTGTGAGAGGTTGGAGCGGTCAAGCACAAAAAGAGTCGGAGAAATGGCAGTCGAGGAAGAGTGATTACGTTCCTTGCGAGAGATTTAATCGGCTGATTAACTAACCACATTAAAGGAGGGCTTTATGAACGCTGCCAAAAGATTTTGTATTTTATCAATCATCATGATTGTCTTTAGTCTACTGCTCGGCACCTCTCTAAATATGGCATACGCACAGGACCCCGGGGCAGAAAGTACTGCTGAGCAGGTATCTTTGTCTGGCTGGCTCTCTATTGTTTGGGGGGATAGCAGGGATGAGTCGAGCATCGTATACACCCTTACTGATGAAAAAGGTCAAGAAACCATGCTACAGCTGGACGAGACAGTGGCCAAGAAGCTGGGAGGGGTCTTGAAGTTCAACGGCAAATATGTAAACGTACAGGGAATTTTGGCCACCCCGTCATCTACTGGTGCGACTTTCAGTCAGAAGTCCGATTCTACCCCAAGCCAGCCAGCAGTTTTGAATGTGCTTTCGATTTCTCTTGCTCCATCGCCTCAATTACGAGCTCCGACAATTGATGGCGTTGCTGTAGCGGAGTTGGTCAGCGGCTCAAAGCCGTGGGTTACCCTAATGTGTAAATTCTCTGATATTGCAGCCGAACCGAATGATCGGGCGTATTTTCTGGGGATGTATAGCGACACAAAACCTGGACTCAATCATTACTGGAAGGAGCTGTCTTTCAATACTATTAATATTAACGGTAGCACCGTAGGAACAGGTTGGTACACGATTAATACCCTGGCAACGTATAACCCCACCTTAACTGAAAAAGGTACTGGTTCAGCTGGTCGTACAGCATTATTCAACGATTGCACCGCCGCAGCGGATGCTGATGTTGATTTTTCACTTTACTCGGGCATTAATATGATGTTTAATGCGGATTATGATTTTGGCTGGGCCTGGGGTGGATCAAGGACTTCTACGTTAGATGGTGTGACCAAAACGTGGAGCACGACTTGGGAGCCGCCATGGTCATATGCTGACATTTCAGTAATTTCCCATGAAATGGGGCACGGTTTCGGATTGCCACATTCTTCCTATAACCGTGCAGCGGTGTATGATAATGCCTGGGACGTTATGAGTCAGGATCGATATAATTGTGCTGCCGCCACTGACCCCACGTATGGCTGCATGGCGCAGCACACCATCTCCTATCATAAAGACCTTTTAGGCTGGATCCCCGGACCACGAAAAACTAATGTTGCAGTCGGAGCCATTTCCACGATTACCCTGGAAGACCTGGCCGCTCCGGCATCAAGCAACTATCAAATGGCGACAATCCCGATAGGTGGCTCCGCCACCAATTTCTATACTGTGGAAGCCCGGCAATTTACCGGCTATGATGCAAAACTGCCTGCCGAAGCAGTAATTATTCACAATGTAGATACGACGGAAGATATACCAGCTGTTCTGGTTCCTGGCGGGCTGAGTTCAACAAATGCCGCTGTTAGGTTTACTGCAGGAGAGACATTTGTCGATGCTACAAATCATATTGCGGTGAGAGTTAATTCTGCCACTGCCACCGGCTTTCAAGTGACAATATCAAATGGAAACCTCCCTCCCACAGCTGATGCAGGAGGGCCTTATACGGAAGAATGCACGGGTCTCACAACTACCGTGGCTTTGGATGGCAGAGGATCCAGCGATCCCGAAGGTTCTCTCTTGACATACTCGTGGAGCACATCCTGTGACGGAACCTTCAATGACTCCACGATCGCACAGCCTACCTTGACGCTCAGTACTTCGACCTCATGCGTAGTTAGTTGTACCGTATCGCTGAAAGTGACGGACGATCAGGGTCTTATAAGCGATAGTGATTCGGCAATCGTCACCATTCGCGACACGACTCCACCGACTATACTGTGTCCGGCTGCTCATATTATCGAATGCGATACATCATCTGCGCCATTGATTACGGGAATAGCAACTGCAACGGATAGCTGCGTATTGACACCGACTGTAACCTGGACAGATGTCACAACTCCCGGTTCATGTCCGCAGGCATCAACGATCTTCCGCACTTGGAAGGCGAGTGATAATTGCGTCAATACTGCATCTTGTCAGCAGACTATCAATGTAGTGGATACCACGCCTCCGGCACTTATCGGTGTCCCAAGCAATGAGACTGTACAGTGCGACGCTGTTCCGGAGCCAGCTATTGTGACCGCAGCGGACAATTGCGATACACTTGTTTCTCCGAGTTTTACCGAAACTCGGGTAGATGGGAGCTGCCCAAACAGCTACACGTTGATAAGAACCTGGACCGGTTCCGACGATTGCGGAAATACGAGCAGTAGCACCCAAATCATTGATGTAGTCGACACCGCAGCACCTATTATCGAGAGCGTTGCCGCTGCACCGAACATTCTCTGGTCACCAAACCATAAGATGGTACAGATTGCTGTGTCAGCGACTGCCACAGATAATTGCGACTCCACGCCAGTCTGTTCCATCACGGGGGTAAGCAGCAACGAGCCGGTGAATGGTCTCGGTGACGGCGACACGTCGCCCGACTGGATGATCACTGGCGACCTCACTGTGGATCTCAGGGCTGAGCGCTCTGGCACAGGCGACGGAAGGGTTTACACGCTGACCGTCACTTGTACTGACGCGTGTGGTAACAGTTCAGTTGGAAATACAACCGTGGCTGTGCACAATAATCAAAAGAAGAAATAAACGGTAGTAAGAAACAGATTATTTATATAAAGGCAGGGGCTAGTTAGGCCCTGCCTTTTTCTTTTTGAAATCTTCCCCGTCGCATGTCTATGCAACGCGTTTGTTCAGGGCATTGATCGCACTGTGTCATAAAGTATATTTCTCCTGGAAAGTCACAACAGTTTCAAGAATCAATGCCTGTGGATTCGGAGGTGTTAGCCGCATGCTGCCTAAATGCATATTTCGTCTGGAAATTCACGAGAGTTTCGGCCACTGATACCTGCGTGTTAGGAGGTGGAAGTTGCATCTCAGCTTGTCATGGCAGGGGTAGACATAACCACGGTTAAGGAGCTTTTAGGACATAAGACCCTTGCCATGACCCTCAGATATGCCCACCTTGCACCATCTCACAAAGTAAAGGCAGTTGATTTACTGAATGATACCTTCAGCGGCACGCCTACTATACAAAAACTATACAGTGGGCTTCACCCCAGAAAAACTACTTCTCCCTGGACCGGTTCTATGGGGCAAGGTCAGGTGCATCTCCATCAGCAGTCGTTTTACTACTGTGCATGTGGTACGATTACTTGGGGCAGGTCATCAGAGGCAAAGATGTTAGGGGGAGCTCACTTAATTAATCTTTTGAGTTATCAGAGAGGCATTGCAAATGAAAAAAGTCCTAATTCTAGTCTTGTTTTTTATTATATTTGCTCAGTCAGCTTTTTCAGCAGAGCGTACATGGGAACCAAACCGTTATGGTGTTGCCACCTCGGAAAAAGATAATAAGGCAACAATCTTTGATATAAAAACAAATACTGTTGTAAAAACAGTGCAGACAGGAAAAGTCCCACATCCGATGGCATTCACACCTGACAATAAAAAGCTCTATATTGCTAACCGTGGAGATGAAACGCTGACATTAGTTGACATGCTCAATTTTGTTGCTATAAAGACAATTCAACTAAAGTGGAAGCCAAGCTGTGTCGCTGTTTCCCACAACGGCAGGTTGCTTGCGGTAACAGCCAGAGATGCGTCAGAAGTTGCAATAATTGACACTTCCTCAGATGAAGTTATCAGAAAAATCCCTATCTCTCAGCCTCAAGAAGCTCATCAAAACACTCCTCTACATGGATTAAGTATGACGCATCCCATATGGACAGAAGATGACAGTTTTCTATATATCAATATTGTACCCAAAAGTTTAATCATTAAGATTGATACTAAATCGTTTGATATTGTATCAACAATTCAAACGCCAACACCTGTTCATATGATGTATGTCTTGGGGGATAAACTTTATGCCATAGGACAAGGAAAGCGTATGATGCACCTCCCCCCAGGTGTAGCCGTTTATGATATAAAGACAGATAAGGAAATCTCCTATACGCCTATTCCTTTGAAGGAGGGGGAACCCCCTTTAGGACATCATGCCTGTTTTGCTGGAGGCATCATGTATCTTGCCAACATGGGGAACACTTCAGAACCTTGGGGGTCAACCATTGCACTTCTTGATACAAAGACCATGAAGGTTATCAAAACACTTGAGGGTCCCAAGGGTTCTGGACATCCACTGGTAACGCCTGATGGCAAGTATGTCTATGTTTCAGGGCATGGAGACAATCGAATATTTGTTATAGACACAACTAAGCAGGAGGTCGTTAAGCAGATTAAGTTTGCAGAAAAAGAAGGTGTTGGTCATGGTTGTTTCTTTTCCACTGATGGTAAAAGCTATTATGTGGTCAGTAATGCTGAAAATGCCGTCTTTGCAGTAGACACAACAAAAATGGAAGTAGCAGCTAAGATTCCTACGGGGGAATTCCCTAATGACATGTCGATCAATTTTATGGATGCATATAAATAAAGTCAGAATCCCAAAAAACTATTTGGGTTGAACCAATAGAACGGATTAAGAGGAAGCCAAAGAAGTTATGACTCTAATCCACTGCACAGCCAACTTTTTTCCATAGCATTAAGCTAGGGCATATTCCTGTGCCAGCAAAAGACAAAGCAACAACAGGGACATAGCTGAAGTCATTGCTATCCTCCCCCACTAATTATTATCTGAACTCTCTACCTCTGAAAATTATTACGAACGTCCCAGTTTCAAGAAGTAGGTACACAAAAAAAAAGAAGCTAAATACCTTGGTATGAGAATGCATTAGATTGTTTCTAAGTGGTCGCTT
>QKDO01000033.1 GCA_003252075.1 Nitrospirota bacterium | reverse complement strand
GATACTTGGCTCCTTCGGGGCATACACCTTGCCGGCGCAGCCGATCAGGGAGCTCAGTGATACGAGCACCAGCAAAATCAGCACAGCTATTCCCATTCTTCTTTGCATACAGCTTCCCCCTTTATTTGATATTATGTATAAAAATCTCGAGCAGTCTGACTCCCTTGTCTGCAGGGTACCGCCCTACTATCGAAAAGTCTAGCAGATTATACTTTATTGTCAATAGTTTTTCAAAGAAAAAGTGCGTCACTACCGCATCCTCCCGTACCATTGTGTTAAACTATTTTTAAGGAGCACGGACCGGCGTTATGGGTATCAGGGCGAACAGCGGGCAGAGCACAGAGGAAAAAATCCGGCAGGAGCTGAAAAAACCTCCGATGTATCATGTCTTTCTCCTGAATGACGATTATACAACCATGGACTTCGTCGTTTCCGTCCTGGAAAAGGTCTTCCGCAAGTCGACCGTGGAAGCGACACAGATCATGCTTCATGTCCATAAGAAGGGAAAAGGGCTTGCCGGTACCTACACCCGGGAGATCGCGGAAACAAAGATCGGGACGGTCCATAGGCTTGCGCGCGAATACGAATTCCCCTTGAGATGCAGCATGGAAAAGGAATGATCAACAAGGAGTTCGAACTCATCATCGAGGCGATGATCAAGGATGCACGGTCACAGCGCCATGAATATCTCACGGTAGAACATATTCTGTATGCCGTACTGCACGATGACCTCGGCATCGCGGTTATCAGGCACTGCGGCGGCAATGTATCACGGATCAAACAGGCGCTCTCTGCATACTTCGAAGAACATCTGCAGAGACTTTCGGACAAGAGCTCTCTTCCCCAGCCCACCGTAGGTTTCCAGCGAGTGCTCCAGCGGGCCTTGACACACGTGCAGTCTGCCGGCAAAGAAGAGGCTGACGCTGGTGATATCCTGTCCGCGATCTTCTCGGAAGAGGAGTCTCATGCCGTCCAGATACTTCGGGACGAGGGGATCGAGCGGATCGACGTGCTTGAATATATATCTCACGGTATTGCGAAAACAACCGATACGGAACCTGAGTCAGGGGACGATGAACGTCAGCAGGAAGGGAGGGAAAGCCCTGCCGGAGACCCGCTGGGCGTTTTTACGATCGACCTGATAGAAAAAGCTGCCCGGAGCGAAATCGACCCGCTCATAGGCCGTGGCACGGAACTCCAGCGGATGGTGCAGGTGCTCTGCAGAAGACGCAAGAACAATGTCATCCTCGTGGGTGAACCGGGCGTCGGCAAGACCGCGATCGTTGAAGGTCTTGCCCTGCATATCCATGCGGGACGGGTGCCGGATGCCCTGAAGGAGAGCAGGATATTCTCTCTTGATATGGGAGCGCTTCTTGCGGGAACAAAATACCGGGGCGATTTCGAAGCGCGTCTCAAGGCAACGATCCGGGCACTCGAGAATATCCCCGACGCCATACTCTTCATCGACGAGATCCATACGATCGTCGGTGCCGGTGCGACCAGCGGAGGTTCCATGGACGCATCGAACATCCTCAAGCCCGTATTGAATTCCGGCAGGATGCGCTGCATCGGTGCAAGCACCTATGAAGAGTATAAGAACTACTTCGAAAAGGACCGCGCGCTTTCCCGCAGATTCCAGAAGATCGAGATACAGGAGCCTGACATCGGTGAGACGATCAGAATCCTTGAGGGGCTGAGATCCCATTATGAGGATTTCCACGGCGTGCGCTACACGGTAAACGCCCTCAAGGCAGCTGCAGAGCTTTCGGCGAAGCACATCAATGACAAGTACCTGCCTGACAAGGCGATCGATGTGATAGACGAAGCAGGTGCCCTATCCCGGCTGGCGGCTAAGCCGGGACACCGTACCATAGGGACACCGGAGATAGAAAAGGTCGTGGCAAAGATCGCCAAGATACCGCCGCAGACCGTATCGGCGTCGGATATGAGGAGACTTATGACCCTTGAGACAGACCTGCGGGATGTCGTCTTCGGCCAGGATGAGGCCATCGCATCCCTGGTTGCCGCGATCAAGAGAATACGGGCAGGCATGGGCCACCCTGAGCGGCCTATCGGTTCCTTCCTGTTCCTCGGCCCGACCGGCGTCGGCAAGACCGAGGTATCAAAGCAGCTGGCTGCGGTCATGGGGGTGAAGTTCATCAGGTTCGACATGAGCGAGTACATGGAAAAGCATACGGTCTCGCGGCTCATTGGCGCTCCGCCGGGGTATGTGGGATTCGACCAGGGCGGCCTTCTCACCGATGCGGTGCGAAAACATCCCTATGCCGTGCTGCTGCTCGACGAGATCGAGAAGGCGCACTCGGACATCTTCAACATCCTTCTGCAGATCATGGACTATGCGACCCTGACGGACAATAACGGCAAGAAGGCCGATTTCAGGAACGTTGTGCTTCTCATGACATCAAACGCAGGCGCAAAGGATATGGACAGAGAGGTCATCGGCTTTGGCGACAGGACCTATGACCGGACGCGTAAGGCTAAGGACGCTGTAACCACGATCTTCAGTCCCGAGTTCAGGAACCGTATCGACGCGATCATCACCTTCAGATCACTGACCCCCGAGATCATGAAAAAGGTCGTCGACAAGTTCATGGCAGAGGTCCGAACCTCGCTGAAGCGAAAAAAGGTGCGCGTGGCATACGCAGATGATGTGCGTGACTGGCTTGCAGCAAAAGGGTATGACCCGGTTTACGGTGCGCGTCCTCTCGGAAGGGTCATACAGGAAAAGATCAAGGACACCCTTTCAAACGAGGTCCTCTTCGGAAGACTGAGAAGAGGCGGTGAGGTCATCATCGGGTTGGACGGAGATACCCTCACCTTTGACTATACGTCATAACATGTTTCGTCTGCTTTTTCATAACTGCTCCCGGCAGGATCATACGCCCGGAAATGCCTGTATTCCAGCTGTCCGATGACATAATCTTTCCTCCTCCGCACCTTGCGGAAAAGGACGGCCTGCTTGCCGTTGGTGGTGACCTCAGCGAAAGGAGGGTCCTCAGCGCCTATGCCATGGGCATTTTTCCCTGGTACTCGGAAGGATCACCCATCCTCTGGTGGTCACCGGACCCGCGGCTTGTGCTATTCCCGGATGAACTGAAGGTCTCACGAAGCCTCCGGCAATGCATAAAAAAAAGGGACTTCACCATCTCGATAAACACGGCCTTTGAACAGGTGATCCGCTCCTGTGCGGAGATCAGGAGAAAAGGACAGTCAGGCACCTGGATCACCCGGGAAATGGAAGACGCCTATATACGACTTCATCATAACGGTTATGCCCTCTCGGTCGAGGCATGGGATGACAGCACACTCGCTGGCGGTCTCTACGGCATCCTGCTGGGAAAGGTCTTTTTCGGGGAATCCATGTTCGCCCGGAAGAGCAATGCATCAAAAGCGGCCTTTGTCACCTTCGTCGCGCAGTTACGGGAGAAGGGCTTCAGCATCATAGACTGCCAGATGAGCACCGGTCACCTGCGCAGCCTCGGGGCCCGGGAGATACCCCGGGCGGCCTACCTCAAAATCCTTCAAAAAGCGCTTTCGTAGAAGGCTCAGACCTTGAACTTCTTCAGTTCGACGAGGAGGTTAAAGGCGTCCTCCTTGAGCGAACTCACCACCGCATTCATATCGTGCGATGAACTGATAAGCCGGCCCGTTGTGTTCCGTATCTTCTCCATGGAACTTACCATCTCGGTGCTGGTGCTCTTCTGCCTGCTGATCGCATCTGCAATATGCAGCAATTGGGTCGTCACGTTTTCGATGACAACGGCGATGTCCTTGCTTCTGTCCTTCTGCTCGGCCGTAGCGCCTTTGACCTGATGCGACATTTCCTTTACCCGCTCCGTCGCCTCGATGATGAAGCGGCTCCCCCTGCTCTGTTCCTGTATGGCACGCGAGATATTCTCGGTCTGCTCCGTCATTTTCTCGACCGAAGCGGTTATCTGTTTGATCGCCATCGCCTCTTCTTCGGTGGCTCGCTGTATGGCACGTGCCATCTCCGTCGATGCCTTTGAGCTCTCGACGATCTCCGTAAGCGCACCGTTTACATCGGTGACCAGAAGCAGGCCTTTGTCAACCGTACTCACGCCTTCTGAGGCCATATGGATGCTTGTCCGGGTCGCGTCCTGCACGGCCCGGATCAGCTCGGCGATCTCCTTTGTCGAGAATGACGTGCGTTCCGCAAGGTTCTTGATCTCGTCCGCAACAACAGAAAAGCCCTTTCCGTGTTCTCCTGCCTTTGATGCGAGAATGGCAGCATTGATAGCAAGGAGATTTGTCTGGTCAGCCACGTCATCGATCACGTTCAGGATCTTGCCGATATCCTCAGCCCGCTTGCCGAGATTGTTGATAATATCCGACAGATCCACAACACCCTTCTTGATATTCTCCATACCCTGCAGGGAAGCCTGGGCGGACTGCATACCTTTCTTTGAGGCCTTATCCATGACAGTTTCAGCAAGCTTGACCGACTCATGGGCGCGCTCATCGATATTTTTCGTTGTGGCGTTCACCTCATCGATCGAAGAGGCGATCGCCTCCGCAGACCGCGAAAGAGTATCCAGGCTCTCCGCTATGGACTTGATAGTCGAGACCATCTCTTCGATCGAAGACGCGGTCTCATGGGCTGTCTCGCTGAACACGTTGGTATGCTCAGAGACTTTTTCGATAGAAGCGGACAGTTCATGAACAGAAGATGTAGCATTGGTCGCAGACCCCGAAAGGCTCTCCGCACTGAGTGACACCTGCGCTATGGAAGAGTCTGTCTGCTCTATCGCCAGCGCCGTTTCGTCGATCGCCTTCTTCTGAACATCAGCTATCGTCAGTACACCCTGAGATGCAGATGCGATATTCGAGGTCACGGTCGTAACGCCGTTGGTGATGTTGAGGACCTTTGAAAGCATATCCTTCAGGTTGAACGCCATCCGATTAACGGCTTTCTGCAGAGCAGCGACCTCATCATCTCCCTTCACAGTCAGCTCCGCGGTCAGGTCTCCTCCAGCGATACGGTCTGCGGTCTTTTCCATTTCCACGATAGGCCGGGTGATGAACTTCGCAATGGCGACATAAAAGAGGATAAGTGACGTGAGAAAGCAGAACACAGATATGCCAAGGGCCCAGAAAAGAAGCTCGTACAACTGGGAATTAATCTCCCGGGTATAGACCCCTACCCGGAGAAATCCGGCCGCCTTGTTTTCAGCGGTCATGAGGGGAAAAGAGAGATCAATATAATCACCAGCATTCTGGACAAGATTCTCCGTTGATGCAAGAACCTTCGCCGTTATGTCGTTCTTCAGCTCCCTGCCCACCTGATCAGCCTCGTCGTGATAAAGAACCTTGCCGTTCACGTCCATCACCATGGCATAGCCGATACCCTTGTCCCTGCTGACCAGTTCGGCAAGCTTCTCGTTGACTCCATCCAGGGACTCGATGGGGATACCGAGGCTCACCGCCTTGCCGAGGTCCTTCCGCATGCCCTCCCCGATAGCGGAGCTCTTCGCCAGCATTGCCTGTTTATACTTCCGGGAGGCCACCCCGGTCAGGACCATGGTATTGAGACCAAAGATAAGGAACAATATGGCGGCAAGAAGGGTCATCGCCTTTTTCTGCAGATTCATGCGGGAAAGCAGCTGCATCATTTTATGACCCTTGTCGCAGAGGTCAGGAGATCGAAGGGAACCTTCAGCCCCATATCGGTAGCCTCTTTCAGGTTTATGATGAGGTCTATCTTCTTCGGATGAACTATGGCGATGGATGACGGGTTCTCACCTTTCACCACCTGTGCGGTCATTTTGGCCGCCTCCCTGCCCTGCTCCTGGGGATTCGCCGAGAGCGTCAGGATGATGCCGCTCTGTTCTCCCCCCCCTATGGTTGTGGCTGTAGGGATCTTCGCCTTCCGTACCGTGCTGATGATATTCGTCACGCAATGCATTGCAGCACATCCCGTGGTAAGAAAGAGCGCATCGACATTGGATATCTTTGCGACATCCTCCGGCCTTTTGACGTTGAATTTCGTTGAACGGTAATTGTAGGTGGCCTCCAAACGTGCAGCATCATTTGCCTGCAGCACCGTGTCTTTCTCGGACGTACTGTATACGACGCCAAGGTTGGAAAAGCTTGAGATGGCCTTAAGGTTCTTTACCAGGCTCGCAACCGGCACCGTAGAACTGATACCTGTAGCGTTCTTCCCTACTATGCCAAGTTCCTTCGGGTCATAGACCCCTGCGAAGACAATGGGCACATCAGAGGTCTCTGCCATCGCGGACATCGTTACAGGAGCGCCGTAGGCAACAATGACATTGACGCCGATAGCTACAAGTTTGCGGATGGAATTCGTCCATGACATCGTCTCAGGCGCGGGCGTCTGAAGCACGACCTCGACACTTTCCGGACCGAGACCTTCGGCTGCAAGGCCGTCGGAAAAAGCCTTATGAATATCCTTATAGTACGGGATATTGCCGGTCATCACCACACCGATCGTCTTCCCGGCTGCGGCCGCTTCTGCAGGAAAAACCCAGGCGGCGGCTAGACTGCATAACATGACGAATACCAGTGCCCACCTGGTCCTTGGCATGTCCTCTGTCACCTTACCACCTCTTGGTCAGCGAAAGCATTACAATATGCGCCTCGCCGTTCTGAATATCATCATAAGGATTATCGGCAAGGTCCTTCAGCCGGGCATATTTATAATGCGTGCCGAGCATGAAGCCTCCCGTCAGGTCGATGTCGCTTCCCACGCTGTATATGGTCTCCCGCATCTTCAACTCGGAGAACGAAGCAATGGACACCGGTATCAGAAGGTTCGGATCGGTAGGATGGAACTTGCCGTTGCTGTCCGTATTGCTCACACCGGCATTCAGGGCCACATGCTTTGAAAGCAGGTACCGCAGATCAAGGGAGACGTTCTTCACCATGCTTGTGTTCTTTACGGAGGAATCGAAATGGAGTTCGGGCACAGGGTCAGAGTAGGCAAGATCTTCCGTCTGTTTGTTGTGCATATAGAAGAAGCTCAGCGTAGCTGTCAGGTTCTTCACCGGAAAAAGGCTCACGCTTCCGAAAAAACGCTCCCATCTGTTTTTCCGCTCATCAGGGCTGTCCACAGGTTCATTATCGAACAGGAACTGCAGATTATTCCGATGTTCCCTGGCCAGGCGAAAGCTCGCCAGTGTCGTAATCCACGGCGCCGGCGTCCAGGTCACCGATACGTGGCCTTCATTGGCCCGATCCGGTTCAATATTGGTAGCCGGGTTCTGGATGCTCTTGTGTATAAACTTAATGTTCGTCTTCAGCTGCTTTGAAAGCCTGATATCCGTTGAAAGCGTTACCGTGTTCTTCTGACTCGAAGGGGGCATGAACCACTGGTCTGCCGCCTCTCTGTCAACCGTCTCATGGGCATACTCTCCCTTCAAGACGATCCCTGAGGTCAACCGGTAGCGCACTAAAATCGATGCAGTTCCCACCCGTTTCGAAATCGCCTCCCGAATAACGCACTCATAGTTGCCGGCAGCATTCAAGGAGGAACTGCAGACATCTGCAAACTCCACGCTGTCAGGCGTATTCATATGCGATTCCGCATACCGGTACTTGACGAAAAAGGCAAGGTCGCGCGATGCTATCCAGCTGACATTTCCAGAGCCGATAAAGTAGGTCCCCTTTGCCCCGCTGTCCCTGTTCTCCTTATCCATCCAGGTAAAGGTCGTCGCGGCAACCAGGGCGCCCGTATACGACGTATGCACCTTGATTGTATCCGTTGAACTCTTCTGTTCAGGAATAAGGTTATGCGGATATACACCTCCGTTGCGGACAGACCCAAGGGGTGGAGGAAGCGGCGGGCCGAATCCCGCAGGCGTATAGGTGTCGTACAGAACATTATCCTCATCCACCGTAAATTTCTTCTCACTGTGTGAATAGTCAACTTCAATGGGGCCAAAATGGCCGTTTGTTCCGACGGTCAGCGTATTGGCCTTAGTTTCAACATCGCGCTTTTGGGACGTCCGCACGATGTTATTAAAATATCCGGCACCGATGATATCTCGTTGCTGCTGCTCGCCATCCTTGCGGACCTGCATGCCTTCAAAATAGACATGAAACGGATATGTGGGCGCCTTCAGTCTCAAGAAGGCATTGCTGATGCTTGTTTTCACCCCGTATGTCTCTCCTGCATCCCGCACATCGACCCCGGGAGAAGGCGTAGTTGGATCAAGATCTATGAGAAGAATATTGTCCAGATTGTGAAACAGGGTCCGGTTTATCCCTCTGAACACAATGATGTCCTCATAGGCATATCCAACATCGCCGAAATAATCCTTCCTGTCTTTGAAGTCAATTTCGAGATGGAAGCGGTGGGGGAATTTGAACGCCCGGAGTTCGCCGCCAAACATCCAGGAATTGTGCAGATACTCGTACTCATCTACCCGAGTTGAGCCGTTGAGATGCACATAGCGGTAACCGCCGGAAAGCGAAAGCTCGGGCTTGATTAAAGGGAAGACATATTCTTCGTGGTCAGCTTCCATGACTTCATTCTCTTTGCTCGCCGCTGCATCTTCCTTGGCCGTTTCTTCAGCCCACGCAGCAGAGACGAGGATGCCCACCGTAAGTATCAGACCGTATATGATCTTATTTTTCATGCCCATACCCCCTAGTGTGTAAACCTTCCCGTGCCGCTTGCAGAGGGAAGGTCTGATCCGTGGATCTGTGAATGGCAATCCGTGCATCTGGTATAAAATGCGCCCTTGCCCTCAGCCGCCTCCTGACTGTCCGTCCTGTGTCCGGTATGGCACTGGAGGCAGAGAAACGGCACCTGCACCGTGAGGAGATAGTTGTTTACCGAACCGTGCGCGTTATGGCAGTTTCTGCAGTCATCCATATTGTCCGCGTGTTCGAAGACAAAGGGACCCTCTTTTTCGCTATGGCACTGCACGCAGGTGTCCTTGAGCGTCGCCTTCCTCAGTAGCTTTTCCGTAAACGTTCCATGGGGATCATGACAGTCCGTGCAGAAGATCCTCTTCTCCGGGACAGCGTGGTGACTGGGCAGGGAAAACTCAGCCTTTGCTTCCTGGTGGCATTTATAGCACATTTCCAGCGTATCCCGCGGTTTCACCTTGAGGTCAGAACCTGCATGGACATTATGGCAATCAGAGCAGGACACATCGTTCACCGAGTGGCTCCCCGCATTCCAGTCATGGAGATTAAATGTGGCGTTTGCCGTATGGCATTTCAGGCAGATAAGCGACTGCGCCTGTGCCGGGATATTCTTGATGTCGATAAAGGTCTTGTAATTGCATTCCGTTCGTATGCCGGCCTTGGCATCGGCCTCCACCTTTTCCGGGGTTATCCCCTCAATAGCAAGACTTCCCGGACCGTGGCACGATTCGCAATTGACCAGGGGCATGCCTGACTTCTTTGAAAGCTGTACCCCCATGGTGCTCGCATCGAAGTCCTGTTTGATCTTGTCATGATAATGACATGCGGAGAGGCAGTTCAACGTTCCGACATAATTTGCGTCAAGTCTTCCGGCGATCATTTTTTCATATTCTCGAAGGGGAATAATGGGCTTTGACGCTCTCAGTGACTCACAGGCCGTAAACATGACTGGAAAGAGGGCACACAACAAGAGAACTCTCTTAGCTAATACCATAGTATCCCTCCATAATTTATTTAGCTTCCATAATATGAAATAAAACCTATAACTGTCAATATATAACCCATTATTTTTCAAAGAATATTTTCAAGAAATAGTTATACTGCAAAGCCAGGAATGAACAACCGCATAAACCCCGCAGGTACGTCGATTAATCCGCAATGTTTATAGTGAGTCATACCTAGCTTCAGAAGAAGAAAAACAGAAGATAGTTCCCAAGCGTTTCGTCGAGGAGCGTGACCATGAGCTCCTCCCTTCCATTGAGGCTCCGATACGCTGAATCGACAGCGATAATCGCATCCTTCGCAATATCCGGCCTGCAGCATCCTTCAAATCCGAACAACGATACACCACGCCCTCAACGGCAGGAGCTGCAGTAAAACCCAGCGGAGGAAAAGGCAGGACCTCGGAAATCATAACAGTTACTGTCTTGATACGCTCTTCGCGAGCGGCATTCGGCTGCTGTCAGGTTTTGGGCAAAGAAACCCTCAAATAAAATCACCATGACACTCCCTAATATCACGACATCTTCAGCGCATCACATGAGGCTGCCAGATGACAGCAGTATTCCGTCCCCAAGCGAATATACATAATCAACGGCGCCCCTGCTGAAGAGGAGGGAGAAACACTCAAGAACATCGAGTAACATGATATACTGATGTCTAATCTATGGGAAAGCCGGATACCGTGAAAAAACCATGATCCGTCATCCGCGAACATTTGCCTGCTGCTACCCGGCAAGAAACCGGATTACAGCCTCGGGCCTTCGCTTCTTTTTGATCGCCTGCATGGTCTCTGCAGTCCTGCTCATCTGGTCTCCTTTTGCTGCAGGGCAATTGTCCAAAGTCTTTAGTCAAAAAGAGAGTGCTTCGGGAAAATCAGTACCTACCGGCCTTCCGGGGTCTGATGAGGAGATCGACAGAGAAATCGACCGCATCAAAGCGCGGCTGGATAAGATACGCAGGGAAAGTGGTAGCGTCGGATCCGGAGTGACAGTCGAGAGCGGTCTTGCCGTGGGCATACAGCCTAAAGAGCTGAAGCAGCGCGAGAGAGTAATGAGCGACCTTACGATCACCCTCGAGAAACAGATAGATATCCTGACAGAGCTGAAGACGATACGAAAAGATAATGCTGCCGATGCTGCTGAACAGGCATCCTGGAAGGGCTTTAGCCAAAAACCTCCCTATCCCATCTTTTTCCTTGATGCAATCCGCGACGCTCTTCTTGTCGAACGGCTCGCCTTTGATTCATTCACCATCAGACATTCTCTTGCGAATAAGGCACGTACGCAGTACGACCGAGATCTGAAAAGATCGAGCAAGGACCTTCGACTGGCTGAGGAGGAACGCACGAGGGACACGGGTAAGCCGCAGGAGAAGAGAAGCATATGGCTCGTTGAACTCGCCAGGCTTGGCAATGAACTGAACAAAGCCAGACTGGTGCTTGCGGAATTACAGCGACTCGTCTATGAAACAGCAATCCAGGGAAAACGTTCGTATCTGGCATTCCTTGAAGAGAAGCTCAAAACAGCCGAGGTCTCGTCTCCGCTGTCCGAAGAGGACCTCGACAAGAAACTCCAGGAACTTGATAGCCGGCGAAGGGATATTGAAGCGGAATTATTAAAAGAAAAGAATGTCGCCGCCAATGCGCAGGCAAAACTCGATCACATTCTCGGAGAAATGAGCCGTCTCCCCCTCACGGCACCTCAAGCGCCTCCGTCACAGGGCTCCGGGAAGAAATGGTACCAGGTCTTCAAACGCCCACCAGAACTGAAACAAGAGACTGCACCATATGAAAAACTCAACATCTTTAAACTCAATTATGATGCCGAGCAGGTCTTTCTGGAGAGTACGCAGTTTAAGATAACCGTCCTGAAGGGCCAGTTACAGATGGTCAGTACTGCCGAGAAGATATGGCAGGACCGCTTTTGGCTCACGAAGAAACCACCGCTGAGCGAGATGCGTCAGAAGCTCGCTGAAACGCGTCAAACCCTGGAGAACCTGAAACTGATCAAGAAGTATGCTGAGTCGACACTCTCAAATTGGTTGAACCTTGTCAGGAACCAGAAAGAAAAAATTGCTGCTGCCAATGAATCGCAGAAGGAACGGCAGACGCAGCAGCTCATCCTAACGGCATATGAAGAGCGGCAAGACATCACGTTGCGGCTTATCGAGGGCATAGGCAACATCGAGCGGCTGATCAATCGCCTGAACGATGAGCTGTCGCAGCGGATTAAAGAGGCCTCAATCGGCAGCCGTGTGAGGGAACGTCTCCAGATCGTAGCTTCCTTCGTTCAGAGTATCTGGAACACCGAACTCTATGTTGCGGAAGAGACAACCATTGTTGATGACCGGAGTATCGTCAAACCCGTAAGCGTCACCATCGGAAAAGCCATTAAGGCCCTCTTCATTCTTCTGGTCGGCACCTGGATCGCGGGGAAGATCGGCAGGGTTATTCAGTGGGGCTTGACCAAGAAGCTCGGACAGAGCTCGTCCCGAGCAGAGCAGATCGGCAAGGTCATTTTTATCATGATGTTCATCGGAGTTTTTGTTTTCTCGCTCGTTTCGGTCAATATCCCCCTTGCAGTCTTCGCCTTCCTGGGAGGTGCACTTGCCATCGGCATCGGTTTTGGTGCCCAGCACCTGATCAACAATTTCATCAGCGGACTTATTCTTCTTTTTGACCGTACCATCAAGGTCGGTGATATCGTGGAAGTGGACGGCGAAGGCGGTCGGGTGACCGACGTCGGCATGAGAAATTCCCGTATTCAACGTTTTGACGGTATTGAATTGATGGTGCCGAACAGCCAGTTCCTGCAGCAGAAAGTGACGAACTGGACACTGACCGACCGCAGGATACGGTACAAGATTTCTGTCGGTGTCGCCTATGGCTCGCCGACCCGTAAAACAGCAGACATTATCATGAAGGCCGTCGAGACTCATGCGCGGGTGCTTACGGATCCGCCGCCGACAATTATTTTCGAGGAGTTCGGTGACAGCGCGCTCATATTCACCGTCTATTTCTGGCTGGAATTAATCTCGAACAGGGACAATCGCATCGCCTTGAGCGATATTCGTCATGCCATCAATGAACTTCTGGACAAGGCCGGCATAGTTATCGCCTTCCCGCAGCGAGACCTTCACCTGGACTCAGCGAAACCGATCGAAGTTAAGGTCGTGAATCCTGAGACGGAAAAGAACGGGGAGTGATCGAGGGTTTGACTCTTGCCGATAAGCTGGGATATCCCGAATGGCAGCGCTCGTTTCTGCCGTGACGGTCCTTATCTGACCGCTTTACCTGTCGGGACCCGTTATGGTAAATAAGCGGTACCGTCTCAGGCAACGAAAATGTCTTTTCCGTTTCTCCCCAGCGCAAATCGGTGCAGGAACATGCTGCCGTACTATCTGCCTATCGTAGCGTAAAGAAAAAGCACATACACAGCAGCGACGATCATCTGGCAACCCATGACCGGTAGACCGTAGCGCATGAACCGAGCAAAAGAGACCGGTTTGCCCTGCGTAGCGCAAATGCCGGCGGCAACAATGTTGGCCGCTGCACCCAGGAGGGTGGCGTTTCCGCCCAGCGTGCCGGCGAACATAAGTGCAACAAAGACCGGCACTGTCTGCAACGGCCAGTCCGTGAAATTCTGGGCCAGCGCCATCTCCGGTACGACCTCTGCAGTAACAAGGTATCCTTTGGCTATGAGTATCACCGCTGCAACAATGGGGATATTGGCCAGCACACTCGACAGCGCAGCAGTTCCTCCCAGCATGATAAGCGCAACAAGCAGAAGGCTACCACCAAACCAGCCATAGAGCGTCAGGGAAAGGCCGCTCAGCAGTTCCGATTGCTGAAACGCATCGACTATACAGAACATGCAGATGAGAAAAATGAGTGTTCGCCAGTCAATTTTTTTGAGAACGATCTCCACGGACTCGTGTCTGAGGGAATGGAGCGCCAGCAGTGCAAGCGACCCGCCGATAATCGAGACGCCGGGAGGCGGCAGCTTGAAGGGCATTTTTTCACCGAACAGGAACATCAGTACCATCACTACTAAAACTGAGAGCGCCACAAGGGCGAAGAGCGGATCTTTGATCGGTTCCGGCTTTAGGCCGTCAGGCAGCGTCCGCTGCACGTGCCATATGTCTCTCATCAGTAGCGGGATGAGCGGCAGAATGACCAGGACCGCAAGCAGTCCCCCGGGACTTACCCTCCGGAGATACTGCGTAAAAGACATCCCCATTTCACTTCCCACAAGGAATGTCGCAGGATCACCCACCAGCGTGAGAAGACCTGCCGAGTTGCTGATGACCGCAGTCAGCACCATGGGACCGACAAAATCGACTTCCAGTGCATTGGCGACCCGTATAATGATTGGAGCAAGCAGAATTACCGTTGTCGCATTCGGCAGCACAGCGCAGAGCGGCGTCACGAGCAGCATGAGCCCCAGCAGGAACCGTTTGCCGCTTCCCCGCGTCGCAATAAGATACCGGCTACCGACATAATCGAATATCCCGGTCGGCGCAAGCGTCATCGCCACTACCATGCCGCCAAAAAGCAAGGCAATCGGCCCACTCGCCATGCGGGTCGTATCGAGGATGTCCTGCTGCGAGAAGACCCCGAACAGTGTAAGAACGCTCACTCCGAGAAGGGCCGCAAGCACCATCTCGAGAAGGTCAAAGGCAATGATCAGGATCACTCCGCCAAAAACGAGCACGGTAATGATAACCTGGAGCTTCGTCATGGGTGCAGCCGCTCTATGATGATCTGATCACTACTGGAACGGCGGCGCATACATCAGTCCCCCCGCTGACCAAAGCCTGTTATGGCCTCTTTCGATCTTCAGGCTGCTCTTCTCCCCGAAATTACGCTCATAGATCTCTCCGTAATTGCCAACTGTACCGATTGTCGTAACGACCCAATCTTTACTGAGACCAAGAGCTTTGCCGGTCTTGCCACTCGTGATGAGAAAATCGCGTAAAGCAATTGAACCCGGATCTTTCAGCAACGTTCGCACATTCTCACGCGTCACGCCAAGTTCTTCTGCCTCGATCAGGGCGTACAGTACCCACCTCACCAGCAGAAACCATTCATCGTCACCGCGGTATACTGCCGGCCCAATCGGCTCAACAGAAAACGTCCCCGGGATGATCTCAAAGCGCTTAAGACCATCAGGTGTTGTTGCACGGATAGCTACCAGTTGCGACTGGTCGGAGGTGACTGCCCGGCATGTTCCCTTCAGGAGCGCATCAGCAGCTTCCTGCATCGATTCGATCATCAGCGGGGTGTATTTCATCTTATGTTTCTGAAACGTATTGGCAAGATTGGCCTGATGTGTGGTGCCTTTGACCAAACAGACTGTTGCTCCGTTAAGATCCCTGATGGTCAGTTTCTTTGCAGAACGAAGGACCATGAATCCCTGTCCATCAAAAAAATAGACGCCGGCGAACCGTGCGCCGATGCCTGCCTCGCGGCCAAAGGTTACTGTCGCCGTATGGGCAAGCAGCTCGATCCTGCCTGACAGGAGCATCGGGAACCTGCTTGCCGTTTTCAGGGGTATAAACTCAACCTTGTTGGCGTCACCCAATGCAGCGGCAGCGACAGCCCTACAGAAGTCAGGACCTATTCCCTGCCAGTTGCCCTCCCTGTCCTTTAGGGAAAATCCCGCCAGTCCCTCACTCACACCACAGCTGAGCATCTTCTGGGAGCGGACCTCGTTGAGTATCTCACCCGCGAAGGAAGGCGCACGCCACAGCGTAAGGGAGAACAGCATTGCGAAAAGACAGATCAACGGTAGGCGCAGCGACTTACATGAAACCATAGCAAGGCACATCGCCAGAGCGCGACCGTTATCAGAACGGCCGGCCGAGATAGAAGTAGCCTGCATTGTAGCCTCCGTCGGCATGGCCAAAGGCGAGGTATAAGGGACCGAAGATCGTATCGTACCCGAGGAATATACTCCCGGCCAGCCGGAGATTGCTGAGGTCGAACTGTTTCTCATCCGGCCTCCATACGTTGCCGGTCTCCAGTGACCCCCCGAAATAAAGGTCCCCGATAAAAGACTCACCGATTTTGTGGTATGAGATCACTTTCCCTATCGCCATACTCTGCCCGAGAAGCTGATTCCTACGGAGTCCGGAGAGGTTAAAAAGCCCGCCGAGGCTAACCTGATCATAGAACGGGAGATCATTTCCCAGGTGAGCTCCGGCTGAAAGGCTCAAGAGAACCGTCTGTTTCCAAAAGGTATATGCTCCGGTGAATGTTCCCTCTATCTTATTGTATTCGTCATCCGAGCCTAGGGCTTTCAGAGAAGAGAGAAGCTGAGCTTGCGCCAGATACCCCTCATTGGGAAAATTCACGTTGTCCAACTGATCAAGCCGCCCTGCGGCACGCACGGCACCGCGGGTTATATGGTCCTCCGGAAGATCAACTTTGCCGCTCTTCGGACTCGCCCTGAACTTGCCGAATTGCAGGCCTACCCTTGCTTCCCCGTACATCCACGGCTGGATGCCGAGATCGATCCCGCCTTCATAACGAGTTATACGGTATGATGCCTCAATCTTCTTTCCGTCATAGACATCAAAGATATTTTGCCTCCACTCAGCCCAGGGGGATACAAAAAAGAGCCGTTCCACCGACAGCGGCTGATAAAATTCGGTGTAAATTCCGCTCGGTGAGCCCAGGTTGACCTGGGTCTTCCATTCAGCGCCCAGGCTGTTTATCCATCGCCGCGTATAGTCCACAAGAATGTTGTAGCTGCTCTGACCCTCGAAATCGCTTTCAAGGGCTACGCCGAAACGCAGGTAATTCGGACCCCAGGACTTTTCCTTCGCCTTCACGAGGAGTTCGTACCCATCCTTCTCCTCTTTTACGTTCAGGTCTACACGCTCGAAATCACCGGTGCCGTAAATAATACCGGCCTCCTCCTTCAGCTTTTCAACATCAACGGTGTCACCTGGTTTGATCGAAAGCCTGCTCGAAACAACCTCTGTTGAGATCTTTGACTTTCCCTCCACTTCGACCTTCACGGATGCGATCTTCACCTCCTGTACCAGATCGCGGTGATGACGGGCGGTAAATGCGGCATACTCAGCATCGGAAACGGAGTATCTCTTCAGGCTTTCTATCTTTTCCCGTGCTGCTTCTTCCCCGTGGCGGGCTATCTCTGCGGCCTTATCAAAGTCTGTGGAGCCCAGTTCTCCCAGGTCAGGGTTGATATAGACATCCTGCGGTCCGAGGGTCTTGACCTGCTCCCTCACGTTTTTCTTCATCATGATATCTATCATCTGGTTCAGCACTGAAAGGCTTCCAGCAATTTCCTTGCGGGTAGGAAGGGGTTTGTCGACGTCAATGCAGATGATAATATCGGCCCCCATTTCCCGCACAATGTCAACAGGCAGGTTCCGTACAATTCCTCCGTCGATCAGCAGCCTGCCATCCACTTCCACCGGCGGGAATGCGCCCGGCACAGACATGCTGGCCCGCGCAGCATCGGCAAGCCTTCCGCCTTTGATCACTACCAT
This sequence comes from Nitrospirota bacterium, assembly GCA_003252075.1. Classification (GTDB taxonomy): domain Bacteria; phylum Nitrospirota; class Thermodesulfovibrionia; order Thermodesulfovibrionales; family UBA6898; genus UBA6898. The sequence goes on along the minus strand of QKDO01000033.1, from coordinate 19,112 downwards.
CTCACCCGTCTCCAGATCTGCAGCAACAGCCCGGTAGGGTATGGGAAGTTTGTCGAAATCATTGATGCTCGAAGTGTGGAGCATGAGCATCTCAAAAAGCACATTCACCTTCTGGTCCTTGACAAGGCCCTTGGGCGTAACGACCTTGCCGTCCCTGATACCAACCTGCAGCGCGGTAAGATGCTCGTAATCTTCCCGCTTCCTGCGGTAGTCGACATCACGGCGGTCGGGATCACCCTTAAAGACATCTTTCCAGTCGATCGTGGTAATCACTTTTTCGAGTTCGGCAGCAGAAAGTCCTGATGCATACAGGGCACCTACGATGGCGCCCATGCTGGTGCCTGCTATGTAGTCTACAGGTATCTTCTGCTCCTCAAGCACCTTCAGTACCCCGATATGGGCTGCACCCTTTGCACCACCCCCGCCGAAGACGACGCCGATCTTCGGACGTTTCGGCGCCTCTCCTGCCGGAGTTTCAGCGTCCGAAGAAGATGTCCCTGCAGGGGAGAGGAAGAGGAGCAGGAGCAGGAGAATATGCGCTATCTTCAGCATTCCACGGATTTCTCCCAAACAAGTCTTCCTGCGCTCCGATAGTGCATAATAACTATTATAGCCATTCATCATTTACCCCCCCGGTTGTTCTTTCGCCTTTCGCGCCAGGTTGACCAGTTCCCAGTATGGCGCCTCATATCCGTGTTCTTTTCTGAACTGCTCTGCCTGTGTGGCAAGACGTTCCTCTATGGCTTTGTGCTTTTTCATGTAATAATCGGTGCGCAGCGCCGTGGTCGCAGACATCCCCTCCGGGATGGGTCCGACCTTGCCGAACCGGTTCAGGACCATGCAGTATGCCTTGACGATACGGGCTAGAGGAAGCAGGTACCGTTGATAGCCTATCTCGTCGCCCTTTTCCGCACCTTCCAGCATCACCTCGGTAACGGCATTGTCCAAGCGGTCCTTCTTCAGGGTAGCCGGATCGCGCCACTCGGCAACGACTACCAGCTGCGGGTCGTATTCGAGGTCAGACGGTTCCTGTGTCTCGAAGTGCTTGACGCCGAATGCAGACAGCCATCTGCGCAGGCCGGGGGACGAGATGTGCGATACCCCTGCCCAGAGATGCAGACCGTAACGCTCATATGCTTCTGATGCCACCTCCGAGCAGAACAGCTTGGCATGATCTTTATAATCCATGGCAAAGTCGTAGGGTACATGACCTTCGGTTGCCCGTTTGTACGCATATTCAGCTGCCTTGTGCGGGAGCATCGGGTCCTTCTGCAGCTGCGGGAGGTTAGCACGCGGACGGAGGAGCATCACCCGCAGCTTCTTGTCCGCAAGATACTGCTCCACGGTGGATGCAACGACCCCTATCTCGATATGCGCCTCCACGATCCTAGCTTCCTTTGTTGCAGGGTCGACATAGACAAAGGAGATGTGGGAAAAATTGCCGGGGTAATCGTTGCCGCGGGCGATAAGCGCTGATGTGGGAGCCCCTCCCCGGGAGACGAGTATGTCCCCGCTGTGAAGGCGGACATTCCGGACGTCTGCCTCGGGTGTTGCGGAAGGCTCGTCAGTCCCGACGGTCAGGGCGGGGAACGCTCCGGCAGGGGCCTGCGTCATGATCTCCTCCACAGCGCCTCGGGAACCGTAGAGCAGACGGTACAGGGTAATCCGGACCGTGTCGCTCTGCATGTCCCAGTTTTCCGACTGCTGCTTCACTGCCGCCCTCATCTCGGCAGCAATGGCCAGGTACTCCGCAAGCCCTGTATTGCAGGCGCTGACCAGCGGGGCTGTCCCGAACATCCGCGCTTCCAGTTCGCCGAATTCAGGGGCATCGGGAGCAAGCCTCTGCGCACTGATGCGGGCAACAAGATTCTTAATGCCCGCCAACCGTGCCCTGACATCGTCTTCGACCCCTTTGCAGCCGCTCTTCCGAAGTTCCGCATATTGCTTTTCCAGGGCATTCCAATAAGCGTCCTGGTTCCAGGCAAAGGCCTGCTTTGCCGAAGAAGAGGAAGGCGCTGCCGCCTCCTGGCCCGACCTCTCCGGGATGAGCAGCAGCAGATAGACAAGGGCAACCACCGCGATGATCGTTACGACAACTCTTGCTGCTCTTCCGCGTTCCATGCCAGGTTATCCCTCCTATCAAAAGAGTGCTATTTCTTTACTTCCGCCGTTGTCTTCCCGTGGATCTCGTCCAATCGGGTCCGGAATTTCTTTGCCCAGTAGTCAAAGGCTTGCTGTACATACCCCCACTCGGAATAAGCCTTGAAGTACGAGCCAGGGTTCTCGGGATCGTACTTTTTCCCGTACCGCTCTTCCACATAGCTGAAGACCGGTTGGAGCGTCTCGCTGTCGATCCCCTCGGCCTCGACCCCTGCACGGCCAAGATAAGGAGCGCTGCCAACGCCGCCTTTCGATGCGGCTCCTGATGCAAGATCAGCAGCGCTCCCGAAAGGGATTGCCAGCATGACTACTGACATGGCGGTCTTGGTCGGCACAAGGTCGGTAATAGCGATCCTCAACCGCATGACATCAGGCCCAGGTTCGGTCACGAGAGGATAATCGCTTCCCAGTTCACGGGCAAGCGCTTCGTGGAAGTAGTCGGTCATGGCCTTGAACGCATCCGGATCGATTCCCTTGTATTCTGCATCGTCCTTGAGCCAGACAATGATCCGTTCGAGGATGAACTTGTTATATTTCTTCGCATCAGCCTGAGGATTCATGCATATCAAAGCGTTGGAGTCTTGAGACTCCGGCTTCAGCTGCGAATAATCACTCAGGAAGCCTGTATACCTCGGTCCTTCACTCTCCTTCGCCTTTCCATTCGTTGATGCACAGCCGGACAGCAGCAGAAACACCGTGATGATCGTAAGCAGATACTGCATAGGCTTCGTTGACATGTATATCTTTCTCCTTGAAGTAATTAGCAGCAGGAATTCCGCTACGCTTCATCGACGCAGGGGGATCGATATCTCCTCAGGCTATTTCTTCAGCCCCACATCCTTCAGCGCCTGCTTGCAGCGGCCGCTCACCTTTGCGTCGTTCTTCTCAAGGCACTTCAGCAGCCTGCCCTCACCGGCCTTGATGTCAGCGCAGTTGGCCCTGAGGTCATCCCTGCACTCGTTTGCAACATAGGTCAGGGCCGTCAACGCCCGTTCGAGCTGGGCAGCGGCATCGTAGATCGCATACTCGCACTTCCCTGAGAGCTTGTCCCCGTGAGCATAGAGGCAGGCCACAAGACGCCCTTCACCCGGGGTCACATCCTTGCAATATTTCTCAAGCTCCACTTTGCAGCCTTCGGTAAAGGTCTCAACAATACCCTTCTCGGCGGCAGCGGCGACTCCTGAGAAGACCAAGATTCCCAACATCACACATACTCCCATCTTTTTCATAACCGTAGATCCTTTCTTATTCCAAAGTACGTGAATAGCCATCAAAGCATCCTTATACACGTGTGATATCTGGTCCCACCTACTTTTCTACTCTTTCAAGAGTTGCGACGTACAGGAGCCGAATATAATAAAAGATGCGTCCCATCTGGCAAAGGTTATTCGCATATTACCCGTCTCGCGATCAAGGGCAAGGGTCCAGCCCAGCCCTAGCTCATATCCCTGAAGAATGATCTGGTCATCGTCTTTCTCCATCGATCGTATTTTTGTTGTCCTCTCAGTCCCGGAAATTTCATTTTTTGCAAAATCGATGCGCACGAATTTCGGGGCGCCCATGACCTCCGGGATGCCCCTTTCACATTCCGTCCCCGGATCACAATCAAGGGCCTCTATGCTTGCGCAAAGAAGCGGCTTTGTTCCGTCGAAGACATCTTCGGCATATACCGGAGAAACAGCAACGAATAAACCAAACGAATAAACCAAGAATGATGAAGCATGCAATTACTTTCATGTATATTCCCTCCTTATTTGACTGTATAGCCCCGGCCCTCCAGGCATACACCGAAGGCCTTGTTGAAGTGCTGAAGTGTCGATGATTTGGACTGCTCCGCCTGCTGCTCTCTTGCAGCCTTGTTCTTCCTTGCATTATGACCACCGATCAAGGTGCCTCCGACTGCGCCAATAGCAGCACCCTTGCCTGCATTCCCTGCAATGGCGCCTATGGCCAAGCCGCCGAGTGCTCCGCCTGCAGCACCCTTGACCCGTTCACCACCGCCCACCGCTGGGCCTTCTTCCTTTGTCGGTTTACTCGCTACGGCCATCGGGTCGATCCCGGTCTGCTGCTTCGCCCAGCTGTAGCATTCTCCTTCGTCCCTATTCTGCTGCTCCGAAGATTGTCCCTTCGCAGGATAGACTATCACGCCGAGAGAAGAAGACATTGACGCTTCCGCCTGCCACATGAACAACAGCACTGTTGCAATCACGCATGCTGCCATGATCGTCCCTCTGCTTCTGCATCCACCTTTCATGCTCTTTCCTCCTTTGCTTCAGTAAGATATGCGTAATTAGGACGTTTTCTGTCATCGGCCAAGCCTCGGCCGTTGAAAGTCGCGGGGCAGCCAATCACTTCTGGAACTTCTTCCCTCCGGTATCGTAACACGCCTCGTCCCCGTTTTCGTCGATATAACAACCTATGCATTGTCCTTTGCAATCCATGTACACGGCATTGCAGGTACGAGCAGCTTCCGACGCGTCATAGACGTCGACGTTGCTCATTGATACGTAATCGCCATCAACCTTGAGGGAACACTCAACTTCTATTGAATCTTCAGCTTGTGCTGCGGTGACACTGATCAACAGCGCACTCATCATGAGCAACGTGGCAAGTGCTATCGAGAAATAACGACGTCGGCGCTGCCTTCTTTCTTCCATAGTAGCCTCCCGGCATGTTTCTTCATACATGTTACCTGCAAGCAGAAGCGCTCCCGGACCAGATGTGATCAGTTCCTCCGGGAGCGATATTCAGGATGTCCTTCAGTACCCCTGATCAGCGGTCCAGTTCTGTCCATCGGGAGACCTGATAATCGTTCCGTCATCTCCAATGGCAACAAACACATTATTTCTCATGGTGACACCGCGAAGCGTACTCGCTGTTCCCGAATTCTGCTTTGTCCAGTTCTGGGCGTCTGTTGACGTCAGAATCATGCCATCGGCACCCACGACAACAAACATGCCTTTCGCATACATTGCGTCATAAATGGTGCTCGATGCGCCGATGTTCTTTGGAGTCCATGTAATGCCATCCTGAGAGACCAGAACTGTCCCGTCTCCCCCGAATGCAGCAAACCTGTTCCCGAATGATTCTATTCCAATGAGGGTACTGCTTGTGCCTGAGTTTTGCGACGTCCAGTTTACGGCGTCATTTGACGTAAGTATTACGCCGTCACCGCCTACTGCGATATAGAGACCATTCTTGTTCAGCACGTCCTTGATGGTGCTCTGCGTCCCTGTACGGCCGGGGCTCCATGTCATCCCGTCACCCGATGTGATCATGGTGCCGTCGCCTCCAAAGGCCAGGAACTTCTCGCCCGAATACATAATGTGGTAAAGGCTACTTGATGTCCCGGAATTCTGAGCTGTCCATGTGTTCAGGTCAGAGGAAGTCAAAATCGTGCCGTCCGCTCCCACCACAATAAAAATGCCTTTTTCGTACAGAATGCCATAGAGGGTGCTGCCTGTCCCCGAATCTCTCCTCGTCATAGCCGTTCTGGTCGGGCCGGCGAGAATCGTACCGTCCCAGCCAATGGCGATATACGTGTCCTTTGCATACAACACAGCATTCAGGCTTGACGAAGCAGCCTCAGCAGACAGTGCTGAAAAAACCGCTGCTATCAGTACGAGCATACCCATAATAACTTCACGGACCTTCATGATAGCCTCCTTGTAATTCTGACCGGAAACGGCAATGCCTGCGGTCAGCTGAGAAGCCAAACGCAATTTCTTTCCCACCTCATCTGCCACGTAATCCCGCTTCTCTTCACAAAAACAACAGGGGCTGCCATGCAGCCCCTGTTGTTCCCATAAAAAGCGAGAAAAACCCTACCAGCTATAGGCGACACCAAACCCAGCTATGAGCTGATTGGCATCACCACGTGTATCCACGACCGGGCTGTCTCCTGCATCACTGGTAAGGTAGAAATACTTAAGGCCGGCGCCCACGTGCCAGCTCTTCGATAAGTGAAAGACCATCCCGAGCTGGGCGTTTACATCCCGGAAGCCTTCGTCTGCGGTAAACTTCTTCAGGCCCGACTTCCTCGAGTCCTTGCTGTCTACTCCAAAATACGTATCCATATACTGCGAATTTCCATAGTTCGCTCCAACGCCGATTTGCATATCGATAGGCCTGCTGACCTGGAGCCAGTAACGAGCACCTGCCGAGACTATCCATCCGCGGTACACATCTCCTGCATCAGCGTAATATGTGAGATTGGTGATAAACCGGTGTCTCGGATTTGCCTTGTCTTTCCACACATAGCCAACACTCAGACCCACATCGACCGTATCGTCGATCTTGTCCATCTTATCCACTCTCTTATCATCAACATCATCCCGGCCAGGGCGATAGTTCAGTACCGGCGCGAGCACCCAATTGGGACTGTTCAGGACATTGAAAGAAAGCTCGGTCACGTTTAACTGGAGGTATCTCTCAGAGCCTGCAAGGGTCCAACGGATAAAGGGAGCCGCAGCTACGGTATAGTGTTTAGACCCCAGATAGTCCGGAACCATACCTACCCCTACCCCGACGACATTGGGCACGTTATCCATCACAAACGGGCTGTCCATGGCTGCCAGGGCAGCCGAAGCAAACAGCATTACGACCATAACTGCAAGAATACCGATCAAACTCCTTTTAAGGGTGTACATATTCACTCTCCTTTCTCTGACTGTGGTGTACATACTTACTCTCCTTTCTCTGTTTTCGTAGTTATTGTATAGGTAACACCAAGACGCTCACATACCTTGTCAATGACCCGCAGGGCCAGCTCCTTCTGCTCCTCTTTCCTTTCCTTGGCTTCAGGAATATCGGCAACGACCGCAACTTCGGTCTTGTCATCACCCAGCGGCTTTGCAGAGAGAGAAGCAGTCTGTTTTCCGTCAGTCACTTCGATTATACGCTTTTCGGCATCCTGTTTCGTTATCTTCAGTTCCTTCTCCTCTGCCAGGCTGACTGCTGCGGCATAAACTTTGTCCGGCAGGGCAGGAATCTCCGCTGTCGCATGATATTTCTCCTTATCCTTATAATATGCGACTGCTATTGGTATTGCCGCGACGCACCCGAGAATGGACAATACCATAACAGACAGCACCAGCATGCCTATAGACCGTGTCATGCCCCGAGACTTATTCATCAACATTTCCCCCTTTCTTGACATAGACAGTATTATACCTTCTTCTTTATTCTTTGGATACTTCAGCTTTCTTCCAGGTTTTATCTGGGTCATAGGCTGCCATCGCCTTTGCGATCTTCGCAGTGCCCTTACCAAGATCCTTCTCATATACCACCCCTTCATGGTTTACCACGAAGGTCATGACACCGGAGTTTCCGTAAGTTGCAGGATAGGCGACTACAGCAAACCCGCCGATCTGGTTTCTCTTGATGACATAATCAAAAGCTCCGCCCTGCGCATGTTTTCCCTGCTTATTCAGCATCCGGAAATAGTACCCGTGATAGGGCACGGGATTGTCCTTCGTCCCCTTAGTGGTATATCCCTCGGCCCGAGCTTTTGCCAAGAGGCCACCCAGAGGACTCGGCTCCTCACCCTCCTTTGTCTCCCAGTACAGACCGTTCTTTTTCCCGGGATCGCTACGGAACTTCGCTGCGTACTCGAGGATACCGTCACCGTCAAGGTCCTTCATCGCATACTCTCTCTGGGCGTCAACAATGGCAAGCATGGTCTGGATCGTAAAGAGCTCGTTCTGGCCGATGCGGCGGTTCAGTATCTCCTCCTTGCCTGCTTTTGTGTCAAAAAACCACTGGTCCCCTTTTTTCACCAGAGGAATAGGGAACGGCCAATCCTTCTCCCCGACAACAAGGACCATCTTGTCCCCTTCTTTGCTTAGGCTGTTCTTTTGGTCATAGTTGTGAACGAACCGCGCCCGACGCTCCTTGTCGCTTACAGGATCGCCTGAATATAGAATCTCCTTGGCCTCTGTACCGAAGATGGCAACCATCTCTTTGTCGTCATCAGCTTTGGCTGCTGCCACTGCAGCTTTCACCGCCTCCTCGGGTGAAGCAAATCCCTTCTGCTTAGCTGCTGCGGCACCCGCTACCCCGGCTAATAGGAGACTCAGGATCAAGCATGCCATGACATAAAGACGGATTACGACACGAGCGGATTGTTCTTTATTGTTCATTTTCAGAAGCATGCCTTTCATCTCCCTTGCACGTACTTTTCTTGATGTCCAGTGTATATTCATGGCTATCTCCTGCCACCACCGCCGCCACCGCGACCGCCGCCACCGCGACTGCCGCCGCCACTGAAGCCACCGCCACCTCGGCTGCCACCGCCGCTAAAACTGCTCCCGCCTGCCGGATGACATGCTCTGCCTGCTGGAACTGCCGCGGCTGCTGAAATCACGCGCCGAGCTTCCTCCACGGTCCATGCCACTGAAAGCTCCGCTGCCACGGTCCATCTGGCCGCCACGCTGGCCACCATCCTGACGGCCCTTGAACTGGTCTGCCCCGCCTCTGGACAGGTCCTGCCTGCCCTGCTCAGCACGGCCGCGGTAGGCCTCCCGGGATTTCGCTGCTTCGCCCCCGGTTCCCCGGTTGTACTTCTGCGCAGTTCCCTGATCCCGATAAGAGACTCCGCCCCTGTGGCTAGCATCATGCTGCCATTTGTTGCCCTGGCCGGCCTGTCCGCCCTGCCCGCGCTGACCTTGCCACTGACCCTGCTGCTTATATTTATCACGGTTGATATTATTGTTAATATTGGTGTTCTGATTGTAGTTGATATTGACATCGCCGCCGTGCCAGTTTGAATGGCCCCATGCATACCCCCATGCCGCACCCACGGCTGCACCAGCTGCAAAGGAAAATGCAGCGGTTGTAGCCACATATCCCGGAGGATAGACTGGATAAGGCGGATATGCCGGGTATGCCCATGTGCCGTAAACAACCGTCGGGTTGTAGGTCGGCACATAAATGACCTGCGGATTGGCAGGTTGAATGACGATGGTCTGCGTCTCTTTCTCGACAATCACTGTCTGTTCCTTCGTGGTCTTCAGGCTGCCCGATGCCTCCGCCTTTTTTCTCAGACTCTGGACCGTGTCCATGACGTCCTTCTGCTGGGCAAGGAATGCGTCGCCAAGCTTCTGTGTCCAGTCGAGTTTTTCGCTCATCATGGTCAACACATCCGGAAAGTTCACCAGGGACTTGACGCTCGGATCCCAGGGCTGCTCTTCAAGGGCCTTTGCCAATGCGTCACCCTTCATAGCCTTGTTCTGCTTTGTCCAGCGGTCGGCCTGGACGATCTCGAGAGGATATGTCGATGCCATCATTACCTGGGTAAGCAGGGAGTCCGGGTAGAGCGCTATCGGTGCCAGAATCTGCTCCAGTTCCTCCTGCTTGAATACTTTCTGGTCCGCCTGCTGGCCAAATGTGCCCGGCGGTACAGCAAGCAGCATGACAAGAGCCCAGACGAAAATACTGCTGACAATCCTTCTCATATCGTATTTCCTTTCTTCCCTATCTAATCATACGGTAACACTTCCAGACGGCGCACACATAAAATTTGTGTCCTGCACGAGCGATCTCAAAGCACTGTAGATATTGCTCTCTGCCCTATCACCAGAGCAGCTTTATCGTCAGACACTTACGATCCTCACGATGTCGCTAAAAAAATCCCTTTTGTTCGTCCCAAGTCACCAGTCCACCGAAGTTCACTTAAAAAAGGTTACATCATTTATACCATTTTGCAATCATTAAAGGAACTCGTAAAATTTCGGGGGCCTTGGGTTCCGGAGGTCTCTTTGCCCGCCCGAACCCAAGGCCATCCGTGCTCAGATCAAGGGGTATCGCGACAGTAACGGCACCTCCTGCCACCATAGATCTTCCCCTTTGGTGCAGGATGCCGCAGTTCCCTTCACTGCAAGGCCGGAATCTGCTTACCCTAAGTCGTCGTTAATTCTTCAGAACCGGAACCGCAGTCCTATCAGCATACCGCTGGCATCTAAAGAGTCGAGAACCTTATTGTCATCAAAATTCCAGTACAGGTACCGATATGCAGCAACAACATCCATCGCCTTGCTGATCCGGTAGCCGGCTCCGATCAGAGCCTGCCAGGTAAAGGCACTATCGCCGGTACCCATGTCAGCGTAGTACGGGACATACCAATTCTTGTCTATGTTCAGATCGCCTCTGATGCCGACGATGCCGTCCCATACATCACCCGAGTCAGAGATTCTGTTGTGTCTCGGTTTGAGCGGCCCTTCAACATCCAATGCCAGATCCGGCTTCAGCCAGAGGTAGCGCGCCCCGGCAATAGCCTCAGTGCGCAACTTTCCGTTGTCAAAAAAGGTGTATCCAACCAAAGGCGTAACGATCCACCCCGTCAACCTAACGGTAACATCCGCATCGACATTGATCTCATGTCCCCGGGGACCGACAGTGGCGGTCACCGACTTGTTGCTGTCATGCTTCAGCGCCATGTAAATGACATCGGTAGAGAGCGCCCATCTGCCCTTGCGTGCCCAAACACCACCCTGAGCCGTAAATTTAAGGGCCTTGATGACATCATCGAAGTCAACGTCGAGGTTTTCACCCCCTGTTGTCTTTATCCCAAAACCGGGCGCCCATCCATAAACTTGAGCTCCGAACTGCCAGCCGGTATCCTTATCCGCTTCTTCTGCTGCCGCAATTGTGGGAACTGCAGCTGCCAGCATACAGAACACCATGACGAGCAGTGCGAACCTGCTCATCATCCTTGCACCCACACTCCATCGATCGCATTTGCTCCTGCTACGATTCATCTTCTTTTTCTCCATTCTTTTCTCTCCTTTGATAAAGAATTTATCTTATACAGACCTACCGGCTTCATCAATATTTGCTCATAATCCTCAGCACGACTATAGAGATAGCCATCGTTCTCATACCTTCCTCCTAATAGCTCATTAATTATCACACATCAAAGATCTATCACATATCATATCTACCTGCTCTGTCTACTGTTTCGGCACTTTCCGCACCCGACGCTCTGTTGCGCAGGTTCTCAGCCGCTACTGAGTATACTTTATGGCAACTGCGATGACAACTCTCTGCAGGTTAGGAGATATCTCCCGGCCATACCATGGTCCTGATATGATCGCACCCATGCGCATGGTCCTGTCTGCAACAATGACCGCCGCATCAGCCCCCATCTGAGCCGCAGCCTGCTGCAGCTTCTGCTCGATCATCGAAACAGGCGCGTTGTCATCCGGTTCAAGGGTTATCTCTCCTATCCTCTCATGCGGCTGAGCCGGCGGCTCACGGAGAATTGCCACGCTCATCGGATCGGTCGGCGGATAGAGGGGAACGCCAAGATATTGTTTTGACTGAACCGTTACGGTGGGCGCGCAGCCGTTTAACATCGCCGCGACCATCAATGCACCCAGCAGGTAAATCATCACATGTTTCTTCATTTCCATCTCCTCTAAGTGTGTTGATGCAGACGCCCAAAGAGCGCCACCGTTATCGCGCTGTCAGCAATCGCGGACAGCGTCATATATATACCGCTGCCGCCCCAGTTATATCCAGAACTGCACGCATTGGCCGTATCGGAGCCAACTGTCTATTTTTTTGCTTCATCACGACCATCCGCCTCCGGATCGACCGGGGCCGTGGCTGGCCGGCCTTCAGCATCTCCCAATATCCGAACCTCGCGCTGCGGGAAGGGGAATGACATGCCGGCAGCACGCACCGCCTCAAAGACCGCCGTGGCCAATTCGCTCCGAATCTGGGGCCAGTCGTCAAACCGGTCGGTCCACGCCCTCAGCTCAAAGTTGATAGAGCTGTCACCATACCCTGTGAAGAGGACCTGGGGCGGCGGATCGGCCAATATATGCGGGTTATCGATTGCAACCATCTCGATCACCTTTATCACGTCCTTCGGCACGGAGCTGTAACTGACGCCGACCGGCAGGTCGATGCGCCTCAACATGTCACTAAGGGTCCAGTTGGTCACCTTCTCGGTGATCAACTGAGAATTGGGGACGATAATATCGGCGCCCTGCCTTGTGTGCACCGTACTTGCCCGGATTCCTATTCTTCGGACCTTTCCCAGAAGGTCGCCCACCTCTACCGTGTCGCCTACCTGTATCGGCCGCTCAAAAAGGAGTATCAGACCGGAGACAAAGTTGTTCACCACACTTTGGAGGCCGAAGCCGATGCCGACGCCGAGGGCACCGGTCAGGACAGTCAGCTTCGTAAGATTGATCCCTAATACCGCTATACCTGCTATGAACCCGAGGGCAATGATAATGTAATGCAGCAGGCTCGAAACAGCGTAGGACTTGCCGGGCGCGACCCTGATCCGGGGATATACGTCCTCCCGCAGCACGAAGCGCAGAAGGGCCGACAGCAAATAAGCCGCCCATATTGTGATGAAAAATTCCAGGACCCCGCCGACCGAAATGCTGAATTCACCGCGTTCGTATGTTGCATGAAGAACGGTTATTCCGAAAGACAGAACCGGCTGCAAGAAGCCGGTATAACTCAGAAAGCGTACCGTCCATGCCACAATTGCAGCCCAGACCAGCAAAAGATGGAGCCGTCTTTCCAGCAGTTCACGATTGTTCTGTACCATCCTGAGTGTCCGGAGCGGCCAGACATGGAAAGCGATATCAACGATAGAAATGAAAACGCGCAGAGATACGTATAGGGCCACCGCCAGCATACCGCCGGCAATGATCCCTGGTGTCATCAGGCGGGCAAGGCGCATATATCCCATAGCAGCCGCCGCAAGACCGGAAAACAGGATCAGCAGAACGAGGACAGACCCTGACTGATGAATGCGCAGACGGCTGGACCCAAACGTTTCTCCCAGGACGGGCCGGAGACTCCGAAGGAACCAGAAAGTCGTCACGATTCCTCCGAGGGACTCGATCATCAGTAAAATCTGTCCGATCAGGAGCTCGCCTGAAAAAACTTCCCGCACTGCATCGATTCCGACAAGAAGCCAAAGCAGATAGAGACCGGGGACCAGACGTCTTGGAATATTCGGCCGGATCAGGATTATCATCGGCTCAAACGCAAGGAACTGATAAGTCCTTTGTAAAACCGAGGGCAGCGGCCAGTACGGCGACGTGACCAAGAGCAGTGTTACGGTCAGGGCAGCGCTAATAGGGTGATCAAGAACTTTGATGGCAGACGAAAACGTTGTACCAGCGGCTGTCATCTTACGGGCCTGGTACCGGGCCGCAAGAAACAGGAGTGTCAGTATCACAAGAAACTTGCCATGCAGCGGCATGCCTTCCGATGCATCCCGGAAGTACTTGTTGACAGTCTTCACGTATGCAGCGCCGTCGCTTCTGATGCGTTCCGGCAATCCGCTCAGTGAGCCAGCCCAGAGCGCAGGATTCACAATCGGCAGACTGTCCTGCACCAAAATTTCGCTCATCGACTTCTTCTGCACCTGGTCAATCTTTGCCAACACAGTCCCGCATTTCGCCACTTCGTCTGACACGCTGCTCTGGAGATCGAGCACAGACGTAAGCTGGGCTTTCAGGGGTATCTGGGCCTCCCGAATTGCGGCAAGCGTCTCATTGACCTGCTGAAGTGTCGGTCCCGGGGCCTTCGAATCCTGAGCAGCCTTGAGGGTCATCACCCAGATATCTTGCAGGCCGGACAGGTGGTCAAGCACCACTTGCAGAGCATTTGACTGTTTTGTCAGCTCCGCAAGCCAGCCCGTCGTCTTTGCCTGGATCTGCTGCCACAGTTGCTGTTGCGCCTGGAGTGTCGGGAGAGCCGGCAGCCCCTCAAGGACCTTCGTTGTTACAGCCAGGTCTTCATCAATCTGAAGGCTGACATCAGGAAGCAGCTGCCGGATCGTCTCTATCTGAGGACTGGGGGCCAGCTTCTGCGTAATGGTCTGGAGCTGATTGGCTACCTCAGTTGCCTTGGTCGCGACATCCGCCACCGGGATTGCTGCCGGGCCAGATGGAGCAGGAGTAGTCGCAACTTTTTGCGTTGCTTCTGGCGCGCCGGTCTTCTGAGGCGCAACGGCCTTTTGTTCTGCGGTATGACCGAAGGAAGAGCATAATACGAGAAGCACGCCTAACGCGGTCGCAAGCAGCGGTCTCAAATAGAAAACCCTATCCCTACGGATAAGCTTCTGAAATCGCTTCCTGTTTAGCTTTGATATGCCTGCCTTATCGATTGATTTCATATATTCCTCAGAAAGCACATGCCTATCACAAAACTCCCCGACAGCACGTCATGTATCACCTCGGTCCATTATCTCATATCTCACATCTCTATGGAAAAATCGGGCTCACGGATTTTCGTATCCCATGATTCGAGGGGGTCGCGTGAACTTCGCGGGGAAAAGGGTTTAAGGGTCCGAGTGAGAACTCAAAACCGCCTGACCCGCTATTTCTCTGGCTTCTGTCTTTCATCCTTTTACTTGGCTCCTTGACCCTTTGACCCCTTTCCTCTCACTCATAATTGACATACAACCATATACATGATATGGTATTCCATATGAAGACTACGCTTAATATCGATGATACCGTCATGGCCCAGTTGAAACGCGAAGCAGCCCGCCAGGGACGCACCATGTCCGAGCTGGTCGAGACAGCGCTGCGGATGCTGTTCCGGCCACAGAAGAAAAAAGAAGAAATCCCTCCCTTGCCGACGTTTCACAGCGGCGGCACGCTTGTCGATATCGCCGATCGCGATGCACTGTACCAGGCCATGGAAGGCCGGTAGTGGTCGTCGTCGATACCAACGTACTGGTGTATGCTGCCGACGAGGATTCGCCTTTTCACGCTGCCTGTCTGGCCTGGCTTGAATACCGGCGCGCCCGCCCTGATGCGTGGTTTACCACCTGGTCGATCCTTTACGAGTTCCTGCGCGTAACAACTCATCAAAAGGTCATGCGTCGGCCATGGAGCGCATCTGAGGCGTGGCAGTTCGTGACCGTTCTTCTCACCTCGCCAGGACTGGGCATCCTCATCCCTAGTCAGCGTCACGCTGAGATCGCAGAGCAGGTCATCGCAGAGGTCCCTCATATTGCAGGTAATCTCCTGCATGACGCGCACACGGCCATCCTTATGCGTGAGCACGGAATCAAGAGCATCTGCACACGGGATACTGATTTCCATCGCTTCCTTTTTCTCGAAGTCATAGACCCTCTCCACCCCTGACTGCTGCCGGACATCATTATCGCGCAGAGAGGGTTCACCGTCACTGATACTGCAAAGAGCTGAAGCCCATGACCGAGACTTTTCTGAAATTCGCTTTTCTCGATGTCCGCGATCCGCTTTCCTGATCACAGGTTCACTCGTCTGCCTCTTTCACTCCATCAAGCTTTACGACCAGCGGCCCTTTTGCCGCCTTCATCACGTATGACACCGGGAGATTGTTTTCGAGCAATTGCGTCATGGCGTGACAATATTTTCTGATATGCATAAAGAACTTCCTGTACCCGGGACAGAGATATTGCATGCCAGGCTCCCCGTAATTGCTCATCTCGAAACGGTGTTTGGGGCAGCCTCCCCTGCAGGCCGCAAGGACCTTGCATTCCCTGCACCAGCGTGGCAGGGCGGTCTCTTTTGTTACGCCGAATCCCGACTGCCGCGACCGATCCGCCATAGCCGCCAGGCTGTCACTCACAACATTGCCGAGGCGGTATTCGGGATAGACGCAATGGTCGCAGGCATAGACATCACCGTTATGCTCAATCACCAGAGATCTGCCGCATTGCTCGGCATGGATACATACCGGCGAGGGGTTGCCGATCCAGGCATTGAGCGCCCACTCAAAGTTCATGACAAAGACCTTGCCCACGTCATGGCGGACCCATTCCTCGTAGATGGCGATCAGGAAATCGCCATATTCCTCAGGGAGCACTGACCAGGGGAAGACCTCGCTCTGCGCCTCTTCCCTCTCCAGCGAAGCAGGGCCGGCGAGGCGCAGGCCGGTCCGCGCGCCGCAGGCACCCGCCATGCGCTCCACGACCGGAGAAAACTGGATGAACTCGACGCCCTCATTTCCGAAAAAGCGGTATACGTCGAGCGGATGCCGGGCCGTTTCAAGGGCAACGCAGGCCAGCACATTGTAATCTACCTTGTGTTTCTGCAGGAGCCTCAGCCCCCGCATCGCACGGTCAAAGGTCCCCTTACCCTGCCGGTCGCGGCGGTAGCGGTCATGGATCTCTCTTGGGCCGTCGAGGCTTATGCCTACCATGAAATTATGCTTCTTCAGAAAGGCGCACCACTCATCCGTGAGCAGCGTGCCATTTGTCTGAAAGGAATTGCTGATCGTTTTAAGGCGAGTAAAGGGCAGCTCCAGTTGGACCACCCTCCTGAAGAAATCTATTCCCAGGAGTGTCGGCTCACCGCCCTGCCAGACAAAGGCCACTTCCGGGGTGGGTTGGGAGGTGATGTAGTTGGTGATGAATGCCGAGAGGACTTCATCGGACATGCGGTACTGCTCGCCCGGACCGAAGAGGGCCTGTTTTTCGAGATAAAAACAGTATTCGCAGTTCAGATTGCAGACAGGCCCTATGGGCTTGGCCACCACATGGATGCCCTGACCACCTCTTGTTGCACCCTGCATAGAATTATCTTGCTCCATCATGAAACTCACCGGCTTTTTCAATTATTTTTGACATTCTGCCATATCTCATGATATTGTTAGCCATATGAAGACAACCGTACAGATACCTGATAGCCTTTTTAAAGAAGCGCAAAAGATGGCCAGGGAAGAGCACACTACCATGAAGGCCCTTATCGAGGCGGGTCTGAGGCGGGTCATCTCTGAACACAGGCAGCGCGAACGCTTCAAGCTTCGCAGGGCCACGTTCAAGGGCAGAGGGCTGCAGCCGGATTTTGAAGGCGCTTCCTGGGACAAGCTTCGCGATACTAGCTATGAGGGTCGCGGAGGATGATCGCCGTCGACTGCAACCTTCTTGTCTATTCGCATCGTGAAGATTCGCCTTGGCATGATGCCGCTTATGCCCGGATTGCCGAACTGGCGGAAGGACAGGTGCCGTGGGCAATACCATGGCCGTGCATCCATGAATTTCTTGCCATAGTGACGCACCCAAAGATCTACGACCCGCCAACGCCTCTGGAAAAAGCCGTAGCACAGATTGATGCCTGGCTGGAATCCCCAAGTCTTCTGCTTCTTTCGGAATCAGAGGACTACTGGCAACATCTGCGACCTCTTCTTCTGGCCAGCAAGGTGTGCGGTCCGCAGGTGCATGATGCGCGTATTGCAGCACTTTGCAGGCATCACGGCATACCAGAGCTGTGGACAGCCGACAGGGACTTTGGCCGCTTTCCTGATCTGAAGGTTCGAAACCCCCTCGTCGGCTGAACACCGTCCCTTCACGTATCATTTAGTCCTCATAAACTGAATAGTATACGTCTGACCCTGCACAGCCTGGTAGTAATACCCTTCCAGCAAGTCCTTCTCCGGAGAATAAATGAGTGTGTATGTCGAACCCGGATAGTTCAGGTCCCGAAGCTCGACAAAGACCTGAACCCGGTCGCCCATCCGGCGCCATTCGGCCTGCGCTACATTGATCGGTCTGGGATTAAAGTATGAAGCTTTCAGCCGGCCGTCCTTCCCGATCTCTTTTAGTTCGAGAATATATCCTCCGTCAGGTCTCACCCATTTCCCTGCAAGGCGCTCATAGTCAGCGTGCGCCTGTTTCTGCTCCTGCCCTTTACCGCTCTCGGCCAGTGCCTGAAACGGCAGGAACAGACAGAGGGCAAGTAACACCATGTGCGTGATCGATTTTACCATCAAACGCCCTCCATTCCGGAATACACGGTTCTTTTCCTTACTCATTTCGTTTCTTCGCACGCCATTGTCTATTCCCGGTCTTTCCCATATCATTCACGCTCCTCTTTCTTCGCCCTTCACTCCTTGCCAAGAGTTTCATTTCTCAGACCAGTGCCGCTATCTTACTTCGGGAACAGGAACTGCAGCTGAAAGCGAGTTGACCATTCAGGTCCTATGTCATCAGGATTGATGACGTTGTAATAGGCCTGAACTGTAGCGTTGACCGGCTGCTTCCCGAAAATCTTGAATATTTGTCCTATGCCGCCGCCAATCGGCACCACCCAATCACCTGTTCGCCAGTTGGCTGTGGCAATCGGAGCGCTGACAAGGTATGTTCCGGTCTTCCCGAAGTTGTAGTTAACAAACGGCTGTAGCAGGAAATTATTATACTTCTTCTGATCGTTCCCTCCCAGGGACCATACATTGTTGACCAATGCGCCATATAGCCATTGACCGTCTATGCGCAGGCCTACTGCAGTGGGGCCGAGCCCCCACTCAGTGGAGCCCAGCCTGTCGTCAGTATGGGTAGGCAACTGTACGATCGGTCCCACACCCCATATAAATTCCCCGGGCTTTGCAGGAGAAAGAAAGGCGGAAAACAGCGTGTCGCCGAGGCCGAATTGGGTATCCTGCCCGGGACCAAAGGCAGGTTGTGAAATCAGCGGCATGATCGTGCGCGTAATCAGGTTCCAGTTTGGTCCAAGCTTGATCGGAATAACCGGCTGGATGTTCAGGATGTTTTGTGTCTTGTTTTCAGGCCCGACATTGAAGTTGGTATTGTTCTGGAACGGCAAGCTGATCATGTTTGCGATCGGGTTCTGTGCCGCCTTCGCAAGTTCTTCAGAGCTTTGCTCAGCCGCCCATGCAGTCACTGCAACTAAGTTCAGCAATGCAAACATGACGACAGTCATCAGCAGCGTCCTCCGATTTTTCACTCGAGTCATTCTTCTTCCCTCCCTGATAATAATATTGTTACTGCAGTAATGAGTTGAACGCATAAATCAGATTATCGTCTTCCTCATGATGCCACAAAAACAAGGGTTTCCTCAAAACAAAAATCTGTTACGCCGCAGGAAAATGCTCCCCATGTACCTCACTCATTTCTTCTCAAAGGCAAAAATTATCTTCCAGTCCTTCTTCATGCTGATCACGGTCCAGCCGCTCTTCTTCGCCTCGGC